>NZ_JBJLSH010000045.1:0-33977 GCF_050871905.1 Kineococcus haloalkalitolerans | reverse complement strand
GGAGTCGCCCAGCTGTTTGCCGTTAAGTTAGAGGGGGCCGGGCGCGGCGCCGCGGGCGCCGCGGGCCAGCAGCAGGAGGACGTAGCTGGGGACGAGGACGACCTCGACGAAGACGAAGAGGTTGAACAGGTCGCCGGTCAGCAGGACGCCGGAGACGCCGGCGGACATGACGAGGACGAGGGGGGCGAACAGCTCGGAGGCGGCCTCGCCGGTGCCGAACGCGTACAGCAGGCCGAGCAGGACGACGGCGGAGGTGAGGACGAGCAGCAGGGCGCTGAAGGCGTCGGCGACGAGGACGACGGCGATGCCGGCGGGCCAGCCGCCGAGCTGGGTGACGGGCACCTGCCCGTCGAGGGTGCGGGCCAGCAGGACGGCACCGAGGACGACGACCACGGCGGCGCAGGCGGCGGCGAGGGCGGTCCCGGCCCGGGGGTCCAGGCGGCCGCGCAGCAGCAGCAGGACGGCGGCCACCAGCAGCGGCAGCGCGACGGGGGCGACGAGCAGCGCGTTCACGTCCAGCCCTCCGCCTCGGGGTCGCCGCGGTGGTCGGCCCGCCGGTCGCTCCGGTGGCCGCCCGGTGCCGCGGCGGCCGCGTCCTCCTCGCCCGGCGGCGGGGTGCCGCCGCCGTCCTCGGGGCCGGGCCGCCCGGCCCGCAGCAGGCCGAGCAGGTACACGGTGATGGCGAAGGCGATGACGATCGCGGTGAGGACGAACGCCTGCGGCAGCGGGTCGGCGGTGCCGTCGTCCAGGCCCTCCTGGGCGAACGGCACGCCGCGCAGGGCGGGCCCGCCGGCGGCCAGCAGCAGCAGGTTGGCGGCGTGGCCGAGCAGGACGAAGCCCACGACGACGCGCAGCATCCCGCGCTGCAGCAGCAGGTAGGTGCCGCCCGCGACGAGCAGGCCGACGACGATCGGGGTGGTCACCGCGCGCTCCTGTCCCCCGCGGCGGCGGGCTCGGCGCGCCCCGCCGCTCCGGGGTGCTCGGGGCGGTCGGGTTCGCGGGGGTCGGCCTCGTCGGGCGCCAGGGAGCGCACCACGGCGGTGATCAGCGCGAGGACGAGCAGGTAGACGCCCAGGTCGAACAGCAGCGCGGAGCTGATCCCCACGGCGGACAGGCCGGGCACGTCGAAGGGCGTCAGCAGCGCCCCGCCGGCGAGGACGGGCGCCACGCCGACGGCCGTGGCCAGCAGCGTCCCGGCGCCGGCCAGCAGCCGCGGCTCCAGCAGGGCGCGCCCGCGCTCGGTGCGCACGCCGTCCGGCTCACCGGCCAGGAAGCGCAGCACGACGGCGGTGCCGGCCACGAGGGCGGCGATGAACCCGCCGCCGGGCTCGTCGTGCCCGCGCCACAGCAGGTACAGCGACAGCACGAGCATGACGGGCACGAGCAGGCGCAGGCTGACGCGCAGGACGACGTCCTCCAGGCCGAGGACCTGCGAGCGCTCGTGGGCGTGCGGGTCGGGCAGGCCGTGCCGCACGGGGGCGCGCCCGCGCAGGGCGAGCAGGCCGAGGGCGGCGACGCCGACGACGACGCTCTCCAGGAAGGTGTCGACGCCGCGGAAGTCGACGAGGACGGTGTTGACGACGTTGGTGCCGCCGGTGAGGGCCTCGGCGTTCTCGACGAAGTAGGTCCCGGCGCCCGAGCGCTCGCGCCGGCCGGTGAAGGCGGCGGTGGCGGCCAGCGCGACGGCCCCGGCGGCGAGGGCAAGGACGCCCGCGCCCAGGCGGCGCGCGCGGCCCGAGCGCGGCAGGGCCGACGGCGCGCCGTGGACGACGAGCACGAGGGCGACGGTGGTGAGCACCTCGACCAGCAGCAGCGTGGTGCCGACGTCGACGGTGCCGGCCAGCAGCAGCCACAGGGTGACGAACAGGCCGACGACGCCGATGAGGGCGACGAGCACGAGCGTGGAGCCGGTGAGGGCGGCGCCGAGCACACCCGCGGCGAGCAGGCCGGTGAGCAGCCACTCGCCGGGGTCGACGTCGGTGGTCCGGGGCGCGGACGGGCCCAGCGCACCGGCGGCCAGCACCCCGGCGCCGCCGAGCACGACGACCCCGGCCAGCGGCCGGGCGAGGTGCCCGGCGCGCCCGCCGGCCTCGTCCAGGGGCCGGGTGGCGCCGCCGAGGGCGAGCAGGCCGGCGTGCAGGCGGTCGAAGCCGCGGTGCCCCCACGGGTCGGGCAGGCGGTGCAGGACGGCGTCGACCGGGTCGCGGGCCAGGAACAGGACCAGCCCGGCGGTGACGGTGACGGCGGACAGCACCAGCTCGACCCCGAAGCCGTGCCAGAAGTACACCTCCGGCGGGTCGCCGCCGGGCAGGGCGGCCGCGGCGGCCGAGCGCACGAACGGGTCGAAGAGCGCCACGGCGGGGCCGAGGGCCAGGCCGGCGACGGCGGCGATGGCCGCGGGGGCGAGGAAGGCCGGGCGCGGGTCGCGCAGCCGGGCCTGCAGGGTGGGACCGCCGAAGGCGTCGTAGACGATGCGGGCGGCGTACGCGAAGGTCAGCGCGGAGGCGGCCACGGCCAGGCCGGCCGCGACGGGCCCGGCCCACGGCAGGACGTCGGCGGACAGGAACCCCTCGAACAGGTACTCCTTGGACACGAACCCCAGCAGCGGCGGCACCCCGGCCATGGACAGGGCCGCCACACCGGTGCAGGCGGCTGTGAACGGCATGACCCGCCACAGCCCGGACAGCTCGCGCACGTCGCGGCTGCCGGTCTGCTTGTCGACGATCCCGACGAGCATGAACAGGGTGGCCTTGAACAGCGCGTGGGCCATGGTGTGCAGGAGGGCCGCGGCCAGCGCGGTGGAGGTGCCGACGCCGATCACGGCCACGAGCAGGCCGAGCTGGCTGACGGTCGACTGGGCGAGCATCGCCTTGAGGTCGTGCTCGCGCAGCGCCTGCACGGCACCGGCCAGGGCGGTGGACAGCCCCACGGCCAGCAGCAGCAGCGTCCACCAGTCCTGGCTCGCGTAGACGGGGCTGACCCGCACGAGCAGGTAGATGCCGGCCTTCACCATGGTCGCGGCGTGCAGGTAGGCGCTGACGGGCGTCATGGCGACCATCGCGCCGGGCAGCCAGAAGTGGAAGGGCAGCTGGGCGGACTTGGTGAACGCGGCGACGGCCAGGCAGATCCCGATGGGCACCGCGAGCGGGGAGGCCAGGACCGCGCCGGGGTCGTCGAGGACCTCCGAGACGCGCGTGGTGCCGGTGGCCACGACGAGCAGCACCACGGCGGTGAGCAGCGCCAGGCCGCCGGCGACGGTGACGAGCAGCGCCTGGCGGCCGGGACCCGCGGCGGCCGTGCCGGCCGTGGAGACCAGCGCGAAGGAGCACAGGGTGGTCAGCTCCCAGAACACGTACAGCAGCACGAGGTCGTCGGCCAGGACGAGCCCGACCATCGACCCGGCGAAGACCACCAGCAGCGGGTACACCGGCCCGCGCGCCTCGGCCTCCCCCAGGTACCGGCAGCAGTAGGCCATCACGAGGGCGCCGACGACGAGCGCGACGAGGCAGAAGACGAGCGAGACACCGTCCAGGCGCAGGGCGGAGCTGACGCCCAGGGAGGGCAGCCACTCGGCGCTGGCCTGCACCGCCTGCCCGTCCAGGACGGCGGGGGCCTCGGTGAGCAGGAGGGCGGCGACGGCGAGGAAGCCGGCGGCCAGGACGTAGCCGGTCTCGCGGCGCAGCACCCGCGCCAGCAGGGGGCTGAGCGCGGCGAGCACCGCCAGGGCCAGGAGGGAGGCGACGAGGATCACGTGCGGCTCCGGCGACGGCGGCGCCCGCGGGGCCGGGGGTCGGCCGGGCGCCGGACGGCGGGCGGGCGGACGGGTGGTGGCCGGTGGGTCACCGGCGGCTCCTGCTCGACCGTCGCGCGCTCACGCGCCGATCACACCGGACCGCGCCCGTCCCCGCACGTGGTGACCCGGGCGAACCGCCTCCCCTCCCCTCTGTGCTCCCCTCCCCTCCCTCCGTGATCTTGCAGGGTTTCCCAGCAAGATCACGGAGGGAAGGGCGGTCGTCAGTCGGCGAGCAGGGCGCGCACGACGGTGTCGGCCAGCAGGCGCCCGCGGCGGGTCAGGGCCACGCGGGCGAACCCGGTGCCGACGGGCCGCACGAGGCCGTCGGCCAGCAGCTGCGGGACGGCGGCGCGGCCGGGTCCGGTCACGGCCGCCAGCTCGATGCCCTCGGCCAGGCGCGAGCGCAGCAGCACGTCCTCGACGTGGCGGTCACCGGCGTCCAGCACCTCGCGGGCGTGCGCGGGGCTCTCCCCCGCCGCCAGCCGCTGCGCGTACGCGGCCGGGTGCTTGACGTTCCACCAGCGCACCCCGCCGACGTGGCTGTGCGCGCCGGGACCGACGCCCCACCAGTCGCCGCCGCGCCAGTACGCCAGGTTGTGCCGGCACGCGTGCTCGGGACCGCGGGCCCAGTTGCTCACCTCGTACCAGGAGTACCCGGCGGCGGTCAGGACCTCGTCGACCAGCTCGTACTTGGCCGCCTCGTCGTCGTCGTCGGGCGCGGGCACCAGGCCGCGGCGCACCTGGCCGGCCAGCTTGGTGCCCGGCTCGACGACGAGCGCGTAGGCGGAGACGTGGTCCGGCTCGCAGGCCAGGGCCGCGTCCAGGCTGGTGCGCAGGTCGTCCAGCGACTCCCCCGGCGTGCCGTAGATGAGGTCCAGGCTGACGTCGAGGCCGGCCTCGCGCGCCCAGCGCACGACGGACGGGACGCGCTCGGGGTCGTGGGTGCGCTCCAGCACGGCCAGCACGTGCGGCACGGCCGACTGCACCCCGAAGGACACGCGCGTGAACCCGCCCGCGCGCAGCGCCGCCAGCGACTCGGGGGTCACCGAGTCCGGGTTGGCCTCGGTGGTGACCTCGGCGTCCGGCTCCAGGCCGAAGCGCTCGCGCACGCCGTCCAGCAGGCGCACCAGGTCGCCGGCCGGCAGCAGCGTCGGGGTGCCCCCGCCGACGAACACGGTGGACGCCGGGCGCGGGGCGGCTGTCAGGACGCGGGCGGCCAGGTCCAGTTCGGCCAGCGCCGTGTCGGCGTAGGAGGCCTGCGAGGCGCCACCGCCCAGCTCGGTGGCCGTGTACGTGTTGAAGTCGCAGTACCCGCACCGCACGCGGCAGAACGGGACGTGCAGGTAGACGCCGAACGTGCGGGCGCCGGCGTCCGCGAGGGCGGCGGGCGGCAGGGCTCCGTCGGTGGGGACGGGCTCGCCGTCGGGGAGGGCGCTCGGCACCCCTCCAGTCTCGCCCACCGCGCGGGCCGCTCCGGCCGTCCCGGGGTGCGCGCGGGCGCCGTCCGCGGGACCCTCCGACGCACAGGTGCGGCGCACCCGGGGCGCCGCCGGGAACGAGGAGGGCACCATGTCCACCCGCAGCGCCAAGGCCGGCGCGCAGGACGCAGCAGCGCAGGGCGAGAAGTTCGCGCAGCGGCACCGCAGGACGCTGAAGCAGGTCGGCCGGGCCGGGGTGGCGGCCGAGGGCGTGGTGTACCTGCTCGTCGCGTGGCTGGCGGCGCAGGTCGCCCTCGGCGGGTCCGGGTCCGGCGGGGAGAGCGCGGACTCCACCGGCGCGCTGCAGCGCATCGCCGAGCAGCCGTTCGGCACGGTGCTGCTGGCGCTGCTGGCGCTGGGGTTCCTGGCGATGGTGGCCTGGCAGGTCGTCGAGGCGATCACCGGGGAGGAGACGTCGCGGCGGCTGTCCGCGGCCGCCAAGGCGGTCGTCGCGCTGGCCCTGGGCGTGTCCACCGTCCGCGTCCTGACCGGCGGCGGGTCCTCCGCGGGCGAGCAGCAGCAGAGCCTGACCCAGCGGGTCCTGGAGGCGCCCGGCGGTGCCGCGGTCCTCGTCGTGGCCGGTCTGGTCGTCGTGGCCGTGGGCGTGGCGTTCGTCGTGCGGGGCGTGCAGAAGAAGTTCGAGGAGAAGGTCGAGGGCGTCCTCAGCCCCGCGCTGCGGGCGCTCGGCGTCGCCGGCTGGGTGGCCCGCGGCGTCGCCTTCGGCGTCGTCGGTGTCCTCGTGGTGATCTCCTCCACGGGCGACACGGCCCGCTCCCGCGGCCTGGACGCCGCCTTCCACGAGATCGCCTCCCAGCCGTACGGCACCGTCCTGCTGCTGCTCGTCGCGCTCGGGCTGGCCGCCTACGGCGTCTTCCAGATCCTCACCGCGCGCCGTCGACGCCGGGCCTGAGGCCGGCGGCTCCTACGATCGCGGCGTGGACGCCGCGAGCCCCTGGACGCCGCCCGACGAGGACGAGGCGTGGGCGCTCTCGCTCGTGGCGCGGGTCGAGCGCGACCCGCTGCCCGCGCACACCGACGTCCTCGTCGCGGCGGCGCGCGCCGTCGTCCTGCTGCTGACCGACGAGCGCACCACCTCCCCCGACGGGGAGTTCGCCGCGCCCGTGCGGGCGTGGCGGGACCGCCGCATCCGCAAGATCACCCGGCGGGCCCGCGGGGTGCGCTGGGAGCGCACGGCGCAGCTGGCGCACGTGGAGGCGCGCAGCGGCGACGCCGTGGTCCGCGCGTTCGCCCCGCACCGGCGCGAGGAGGTCCCCGACGTCCTGCGACCCCTGCAGGTCGGCGGCCTCGACCTGGCCGACCCCGACGACCTCGTCGTCCCCTCCCCCGCCGCGGACCTGCTGACGGTGCGCCTGTGCCCCGACGTGCGGATGACGACGGGCAAGGCCGCCGCGCAGGTCGGGCACGCCGCCCAGCTGGCGTGGGAGCAGCTGCCCGCGGACGCCACCGCCGCCTGGCGCGCGGGCGGGTTCGGCGTGCGGGTCCTCGTCGGCGCTCCCGTCGCGCCCGCCGGCGAGCGCGTCGACGTGCGCGACGGCGGGTTCACCGAGGTGCCGCCGGGCACCGTGACCGCCAGCGCCGCCTTCGAGGGCTGACCCGCCCCGCCGCGGCGCTGCCCCGACGACCCGGATGCGACCCCGCCCGGACCGGTCGGGGCGACCACCGGCCGCAGGGGCGGTGCGGTCCGGGGACGCCGTCGTCCGGAGCCCGCGCCCGTCCACCCCGCCCGACGGCCGCGCGATCCCGGGCGCAGGGCGGAGAGACGGCGTCCCCGGACCGCACCGCACCCCACCCGCGACCCTGCGCGTGGGGACGGAACCGCACCACCTACTTCTTGGCCTTCGCCTTGTCCCCCGCCGCGTCCGAGGACAGCGCCGCGATGAAGGCCTCCTGCGGGACCTCGACGCGCCCCACCATCTTCATCCGCTTCTTGCCCTCCTTCTGCTTCTCCAGCAGCTTCCGCTTGCGGGTGATGTCACCGCCGTAGCACTTGGCGAGGACGTCCTTGCGGATGGCGCGCACGTTCTCGCGGGCGATGATGCGCGCGCCGACGGCGGCCTGGATGGGCACCTCGAACTGCTGGCGCGGGATGAGCTCCTTGAGCTTGCCGGCCATCTGCACGCCGTAGGCGTACGCCTTGTCCTTGTGCACGATCGCGCTGAACGCGTCGACCTGCTCGCCCTGCAGGAGGACGTCGACCTTGACGAGGTCGGCGACCTGGTCGCCGTCGACGTCGTAGTCCAGGGAGGCGTACCCGCGGGTGCGCGACTTCAGCTGGTCGAAGAAGTCGAAGACGATCTCCGCGAGCGGCAGCTGGTAGCGCATCTCGACGCGGTCCTCGGACAGGTAGTCCATGCCGAGCAGGTCGCCGCGGCGCTGCTGGCACAGCTCCATGATCGCGCCGATGAAGTCGCTGGGCGCGAGGATCGTGGCCCGCACGACGGGTTCGCGGACCTCGGCGACCTTGCCGCCGGGGAACTCCGAGGGGTTGGTGACGGTGACCGTCTTGCCGTCCTCCATCGTCACCTCGTAGACGACGCTGGGGGCGGTGGAGATGAGGTCGAGGTCGAACTCGCGCTCCAGGCGCTCGCGGACGATCTCCAGGTGCAGCAGGCCGAGGAACCCGATGCGGAACCCGAACCCGAGGGCGACGGACGTCTCCGGCTCGTAGGACAGGGCCGCGTCGTTCAGCTTCAGCTTGTCCAGGGCGTCGCGCAGCAGCGGGTAGTCGGAGCCGTCGATGGGGTACAGGCCGGAGAACACCATCGGCTTGGGATCGCGGTACCCGCCGAGCGCCGTCGAGGCCGGCTTGTGCGCGTTGGTGACGGTGTCACCGACCTTGGACTGGCGCACGTCCTTCACGCCGGTGATGAGGTAGCCGACCTCGCCGACGCCGAGGCCGTCGGAGGGGGTCGGCTCCGGGGAGCTGACGCCGATCTCCAGCAGCTCGTGGGTGGCCTTGGTCGACATCATCGCGATGCGTTCGCGGGGGCTGAGCCGGCCGTCGATGACGCGGACGTAGGTGACGACGCCGCGGTAGGTGTCGTAGACCGAGTCGAAGATCATCGCGCGGGCGGGGGCGTCGGCGTCCCCGACCGGCGAGGGGATGCGCTCGACGATGCGGTCCAGCAGGGCGGGCACGCCCTCGCCGGTCTTGCCGGACACGCGCAGGCAGTCCTCCGGCTCGCAGCCGATGAGGCCGGCGAGCTCCTCGGCGAACTTCTCCGGCTGCGCGGCGGGCAGGTCGATCTTGTTGAGGACCGGGATGATCTCCAGGTCGTTCTCCATGGCGAGGTACAGGTTCGCCAGGGTCTGCGCCTCGATGCCCTGCGCGGCGTCGACGAGCAGGACGGCCCCCTCGCAGGCGGCCAGCGAGCGGGAGACCTCGTAGGTGAAGTCGACGTGCCCGGGGGTGTCGATCATGTTGAGGGCGTAGGAGACGTCGTCCACGCCCCACGGCATGCGCACGGCCTGCGACTTGATGGTGATGCCGCGCTCGCGCTCGATGTCCATGCGGTCGAGGTACTGCGCGCGCATGGCGCGCTCGTCGACGATGCCCGTCAGCTGCAGCATCCGGTCCGCCAGCGTCGACTTGCCGTGGTCGATGTGGGCGATGATGCAGAAGTTGCGCAGCCGGTCCGGCGGCGTCGCGGCGGGGACCGGTGCGTCGGCGGCCATCGGGGACACGGGCGGGGTCGGCCTCTCGTCGAGCGGGTGCGGACGTCCATCGTCGCACGCGCGGGCGGGGCGCTCCCGCGCGCGGACGCCCCGCCCGCCCCGCTCCGCTCAGCGCACGGCGGTCAGCGGGTCAGGCGGGCCCGCGCGGCGGTCAGCAGCTCCCCCGGGCGCGGCAGGCGCGCGGCCAGCGCCGTGGCGGGGCTGTGGCGCGCGACGTGCCCGGGGTGGTCGCCGCGCACCTGCCCGGGGCCGGGGGCGGGCCGGTCCAGGACGTCGGTGCCCGTGTCGGGCCGGTCGCTGGTCTGCGCGCGGCGCATCACGAGGCTCATGAGGGCGTCGGTCAGCGCCGGGCTGATCCGCTGCCCGAGGAGGAACCCGTACGCCGCGCCGCCGACGGGCACCTCCCGGCGCGGGTGGGTGGCCGCGCGCACGACGGCCGCGGCGACGAGCTCGGGCGCGTACACCGGCGGCGGGGGCTTGGTCAGGTGCCCGCCGGTGAGGTTGCGCGAGCGCTCCCAGAAGGGGGTGCTGATGCCGGCGGGCAGCAGGGTCGTCACCCGCACGGGCGAGCCCTCCTGCGCCAGCTCGACCCGCAGCGCGTCGTAGAAGGCGCGCAGGGCGAACTTCGAGGCCGTGTAGGGGGCGTGCAGCGGGACGGCGCGGGCCCCCTCGGCGGAGGCGATGCCGACGACGACCCCGCCGCCGGCGCGCTCCAGCGCCGGCAGGGCCGCCTTGGTGGCGGCGACGTGGCCGAGGAGGTTGACCTCCAGGACGCGGCGGAAGTCCTCCAGCGGGACGTCGCGCACGCTGCCGTAGACGCTGACGCCGGCGACGTTGACCCAGGTGTCCACGCGCCCGTACCGGCCCTCGGCGGCCTGGACGAGCGCCTCCAGCGCGTACGGGTTGGTGATGTCTGTGGGCACGGCGACCGCGGTGCCGCCCGCCTCCTCCACCTCCCGCACCAGGGACTCCAGCGCCTCCGTGCCGCGCGAGGCGCACACGACGGACGCGCCCTCGCGGGCCAGGGCCAGCGCCGTGGCGCGGCCGATCCCGCTCGACGCGCCGAGGACGACGACCACCTGCTCGCTCACCGGTTTCACGAGGGCGACCTACCCCGGCCGCGGGCGGGGAAACGCGCGGCGGCCGGGCAGCGGTGGAGCGGGGTCAGCCCGTGCCGTAGGAGGCGACGAAGTCGTCGAGGGCGGCGAGGACCGCGTCGGCGGTGGGGGCGTCCAGGCCGGCGTCGCGCAGCGCCTGCTCCTGCCCGGCCCGGTCGGCGCCGTCGGCGCGCGCCTCCCACGCCGTCTGGGCGGCCTGCGCCAGGGCGACCCGGTCGGCGCCGGGCGCGGTGCCGCGGTCGAGGACCATCCCGGCGACCCAGTCGGGGTCGACCGTGCCCGAGGGCGGGCCGAACACCCGCTCGCCCTCGACCCAGCGGCCGCTGCCGCCCCAGCGCCCGTCCGCCCCCGGCTGCCCGCTCACGTCCCCGATGCTCGCGGTCGCGGCCGCGGCCCGCCAGCGGCGGTGACGGCTGTTAGGCTTGACGACGCCTTCGCCGGTGCGCGGAGGTCACGGTCCGACACCGTCTCCCCGGTACCCCCACGCCGGAGTCCCCGGTGACCGGACCGCCCTCTGGACGGAACCCTTCGAGGACAGGAAGACACCGCACGTGGCGAACATCAAGTCGCAGAAGAAGCGCATCCTCACCAACGAGAAGGCGCGCCTGCGCAACAAGGCCGTCAAGTCGGAGCTGCGCACCGCGGTGCGCGCGTTCCGCGAGGCCGCGGCCGCCGGCGACGCCGAGAAGGCGCAGTCGGCGCTGAAGCTGGCGAGCAAGAAGCTCGACAAGGCCGTCAGCAAGGGCGTCATCCACAAGAACCAGGCCGCGAACCGCAAGTCGGCCATCGCGAAGGTCGCCGCCGGGCTCTGAGCCTCGCGCGTCCGCGCCAGCACGGAGGCCGCACCCCCTCGGGGGTGCGGCCTCCGTCGCGTCCGGGGCCGGGCGGCCCGGCCGCGACCGCCCCGGGGGCGCCGAGCGCGGCTCAGCGCTCCCGCGCTTGGGCGGTGACGCGCACGGCGCGCTCGAGGGCGTAGCGGGGGTCCTCCCCGCCGCCCTTGACGGCGTGGTCGGCGGCGGCGACGGCGAGGACGGCTTCGGCCAGGCCCTCCGGCGACATGCCCTGCAGGTCCCGGCGGGCCTTGTCGACGAGCCAGGGGGCCATGCCGAGGTCCCGGGCGACGTCGGCGCTGCGCCCGCGCCCGGCGGAGGCGACGCGGGCGAGCTGGCGCAGGCGGGCGGCGAGCGCGGCGACGACGAGGATGCCGGGCACGCCGGTGGCCTCGGCGTGCCGCACGAGCGCGAGGGCCTCGCCGGCGCGGCCCTCGACGGCGGCGTCGGCGACCTCGAAGCCGGACGCCTCGCGCCGGCCGCCGTGGTAGCGCTCGACGTCGGCGGTGGTGACGGTGCCCTCGGTGTCGGACAGCAGCTGCGCCAGGCCGGCGGCGAGCTCGCGCAGGTCGCCGCCGAGCGCGGCGACGAGGGCGCGCGCGGCCTCGACGTCGATGCGGCGGCGGGCGCGGCGCACGTCGGCCAGCACGAGGTCGACCTTGTCCTGGTCGCGCTTGAGCGGTTGGCAGGCGACCTCAGTGGCGCCGGCCTCGCGGGCGGCGTCGAGGACCTTCTTGGCGCGGTTGCCGCCGCGGTGTCGCAAGACGAGGACGACGGTCTCGCTGGGGGCGGGCAGGTAGGCCAGGACGTCGGTGACGAAGGCGTCGCTGGCGGCGTCGACGCCGTCGACGAGGACGAGGGACGGCTCGTCGAACAGCGACGGGGACGTCCAGGTGGCCAGCTGACCGGCCTGGTAGCCGGCCGCGGCGACGTCGGTGCGCTCCAGGTCGGGGTGGGCGGCGCGCAGCTTCGCCAGCAGCGTGTGCAGCGCGACGTCGGCGAGGTGGTCCTCGCCACCGGTGAGCAGGACGACCGGGGCGGGCGCGACGTCGTGCGCCCCGACGCCCGGGGCGGCGGCGCGGGAGCGGCTGGGGGTCCTGCTGGGCACGGCGACAGCCTGCCACCCGCCCCGGACAGGACCGGCCCGCGCCGGGCGGCGCGGGCCGGTCCCGTCGCGGTGCCTCAGGCGGGCACGCGCTCGCCGGTGCGGCGACGGCCGAGCACGAGGTGGTCGAGGCTGTACCGCCCGGCGCCCACGACGGCCAGCAGGAGGCTGACGGCGCCGAGCACGAGGACGAGCTCGTAGCCGCCCTGGTCGACGAAGAGGCCGGAGCCGGCGTGGACGAAGGCGAAGGCGCCGACCATGTTCACCAGCAGGAGCAGCCCGGCGACGGGGACGGCGAGGCCGACGACGAGGGCCGCGCCGCCGACCAGCTCGACGAGGGCGGAGAACCAGGCGGCGGCGGTCGCGGCGGGGATCCCCACCGAGTCGAAGAACGCCGCGGTGCCCTCGATGCCGTTGGTGGACAGCTTCTGCCAGCCGTGGGCGACGAAGACGGCGCCGACGGCGACGCGGGTCAGCAGGAGGGCCAGGTCGCGGACGGGTGCGGGCAGGTTCATGCGGGTGTCCTCTCGGTCGGGCGGGTCGGGGAGGTCCGGACGCGTCGAGCTGCGCGGGTCCACGCGGGGTGCACCGGTGCCTGGGCGGTGACCGGACGTCACCCCGGGCGATGAATTTGCAGCTTCAACTGTTGGCGACGCTAACAGCCGCGCGGATGAGCTGTCACCCCGCTCACCCCGCGGTGTGCCGGGCGCGGCGGGCGGCGTCGGCGGGGTCGGAGCCGCGCACCAGGGTGCGCAGCGCGGTGGCGGTGCCCGCGACGGCGACGTCCCCGTCGCGGTCGGTGCGCAGGACGCGCGCGCCGGTCGCACCGAGCAGGGCGAGGGTCTCGGGCGCGGGGTGGCCGTAGTCGTTGCCCTCCCCCACCTCCACGAGCGCCACCCGCGGGCGCACCGCCGCGTACAGGGCGGGGTCCTGGCGCGGGGAGCCGTGGTGGGCGACCTTGACGACGTCCACGTCCGCGCCGCCGGGCCAGCGCGGCAGCGTCCGCAGCAGGCGGGCCTGCCCGGCCGGTTCGAGGTCGCCGGTCAGCAGCACCCGCGTCCCGGCGAACTCGGCGAGCAGGACGACGCTGGCGTCGTTGACCTCCGAGGAGTCCGGGGACGTCAGGTCCGCCACGCCGGGCGTGGGCGCCAGGACGGTGAGCGTGACGTCGCCGACCTGCGTCCGCTCCCCCGCGCTGACGGCCCGGGGCCGCAGGCCCGCCGCGGCCGCGGTCCGCGCGACCTGCGCGGACGTCTCGCCGTCCTCCAGGGGCGAGACCCAGACCGCGCCCACGTCGCGGCCGCGCAGCGCCCCGGACAGGCCGGCGACGTGGTCGGCGTGCGGGTGGCTGAGCACCACGAGGTCGAGGCGGTCGACCCCGAGGCGGTCCAGGCAGCCGTCGACGAGCTCGGCGTCCGGCCCGGCGTCCACGAGCGCGGCGGAGCGCTCCCCGGTCCGCAGCACGACCGCGTCGCCCTGGCCGACGTCGCAGCCGACGACCAGCCAGTCGGCGGCGGGCCACGACCCGCCGGGGCGCAGCGCCGGCGGACCGCACCGGGCGACGGCGACGACGAGCAGCGCGGCCGCGACCAGCGCCGCCGCCCACCGCCCGCGGTGCGGGGAGCGCCACCAGCGCGGCAGCAGGGCGACGGCCGCGAGCAGGGCGACGGTGCCGAGGGTCACCGC
Organism: Kineococcus haloalkalitolerans; assembly: GCF_050871905.1. Lineage (NCBI taxonomy): Bacteria > Bacillati > Actinomycetota > Actinomycetes > Kineosporiales > Kineosporiaceae > Kineococcus > Kineococcus haloalkalitolerans. The sequence continues at coordinate 20,271 of NZ_JBJLSH010000045.1, read as the reverse complement.
GAGGGCGCCGGGCAGGCCGGTGGGCACGGCGACCGCGGAGGGCAGCTGCGCGCCGGCGCGGGCCACGGCGGCGGTCCAGCGCACGGGCAGACCCGCGACGTGCGCGAGGAGCGCCGCGGGCGCCGGGGCGACGGCGGCCACGAGGGTGACGAGCAGGCCGAGCACGGTGGCCGGGGCCACGGCCGGGGCGACGAGGACGTTGGCGGGAACGGTCACCGGGTTGACCGCCGGCTGCAGGAGCACCACGACCGGCCCGCAGGCGGCCTGCGCGGCCGCGGGCACGGCCACCGCCAGCGCCAGCCAGCGCGGCAGCCCCCGCCCGGCGAGCCAGGCCGCCCACGGCCGGGCCAGGACGAGCAGTCCGGCGGTGGCCAGCACGGACAGGGCGAACCCGTACGAGCGGGCCAGGTGCGGGTCGACGACGAGGAGCACGAGCACCGCCGCGCACAGGACCCCGGCACCGCGCGTCGGTCGCCCGGCCAGCAGGCCCACCAGGCCCACCGACCCCATGACCGCCGCGCGCAGGACGCTGGGCTCGGGGCGGGCCAGGACGACGAAGCCGGCCAGCCCCGCGCCGCCGGCCACCAGCCGCGCCCGGCGACCCAGGCCCAGCCAGGACGCGACGAGGACGACCGCCCCCACGACCAGCGTGGTGTTGGAACCGCTGACGGCGGTCAGGTGGGTCAGCCCCACGGCCCGCATCGCCTCCTCCAGGTCGGCGGGCAGCGCGGAGGTGTCGCCCACGACGAGGCCGGGCAGCAGGCCGCGGGCGTCGGCGGGCAGCCCGGCGCACGCCCGCCGCAGCCCGGCGCGCAGGTCCTCGGCGACCCGCTGCGCCGTCCCGGCGGGCGTGACGGGCGCCGGCGGTGCGGTGGAGGTCAGCAGGGCGACGGCCCGGTCGCCGGGGTCGGCGGGGGCCAGGCGGCCGGTCAGCCGCACGCGCGCGCCGGTGGGCGCCCGCGTCCAGTCGGCGGCGTCGGCGAAGACGAGCACGGGGGTGCGCGCAGCGCGGGTGCGCCCGCGGCCGGTGACCTCCCGCACGAGGACGTCCACGACGACGCGCTCGGGGCCGCCGGGCCGGGACGGTCCCACGCGCCGGGGGTCGCCGCGGGGCTCGGCCACCACCTGCACCGCCGCGCGCTGGGCGGCCAGCTCGGCCACCGGGCCGGTGCGGGCGAGCGCGCTGTGCGCCAGGCCGGCGGCGAGGACGGTCGCGACCGCCGTGGCGGCCAGCAGGGCCGCGGTGCCGCGGCGGCGGCGCACGGACGCGGTCAGCGCCACGGCGAGCGCCAGGCAGGCGACGGCCACCGCGACGGCCTGGTCGGGCACGGGGCGGGTCAGCGCCCACCAGGCGGCCGCCCAGGCGAGGACGGCGGGCAGGAGCAGCCGCAGGTCCAGGACCGGCGGGAGCGCCGCGGCACCGGTCCCCGCCGCGGCGGAGGTCCGGGTGGCGGTACCGGCCGCGCTCACGCGGTCACCAGGTCCCGCAGCCCGTCGAGGACCTTGGGGCCGATGCCGTGCACCTCGGCCAGCTCGTCGACGCTGGTGAACCGGCCGTGCTCCTGGCGCCAGGCGACGATCCGTCCGGCGAGCACCTCGCCGACACCGGGCAGGTCGTCGAGGTCCGCCTCGGTGGCGGTGTTGAGGTCCAGCGGGCCGCCGACCGCCGCGGGCGCGGCCCCGGCGGCGGTCGCCGCGGGTGCGCCCGGCGCGGGCGGGAGGACCTCGCCGGGCGCCGGCACGAGGACCTGCTCGCCGTCGACGAGGGGGCGGGCCAGGTTGAGGCGGTCGAGGTCCGCGTCCGCGGCGGCGCCGCCGGCCGCCGCGAGGGCGTCGGCGACCCGGCTGCCCGCGGCGAGGGTCACGACCCCCGGCGCGGCCACCCGCCCGGCCACGTGCACGACGACGACACCGGTGGGCGCCGCGGCCGGCTCCCCGGCGACGGGCGGCTCCCCCTGCGCCGCGCCCGGGTCCGCGGCGGGCGCGACGGTCTCCGGGACGGCGACGGCCGTGCGGGCGGGGACCGCCTCGCCGGCGACCGCCCCCGGCGCCGCGCCGGGCTCCGGCCAACGTTGCCAGGTCCACCACGCGGTGGCGGCCACGACGAGCAGGGCGAGCGCGAGGGCGCCGGCGACGGCCGGGCGCGAGACCCGCCACCGCACGGCCCGCAGGCCCGGCGGCAGCCGGTCGGCCACCCGCTGCCGCAGCTCCTCGCCGAGGGGCCCGAGGCCCGCCCGGTGCCGCGGCCGGGTGTCCCCCTCGGGCCCACCGGGGTCCGCGGCCCCGCCCGTGAGGACGTCGTCCCGCACGGGGGGCGCGGACAGCTGCCGGGCGGCCAGGGCACGCGCCCGCGCCACCGCGCGGTCGCGCTCGGCGCGGCGGGAGGTCGGGGCGGGCACGCGGCGGACGCTAGGTGGCGGGCGACGCCCGGCCGCCGTCCTCAGCCGGCCGCTGTGGACGGCCGCGCGGGCGCCCCGCCTGTGGACCCCTCGGTCCTCACTCGCAGGCGACGCCGTCGCCGTCGCGGTCCAGGCGGGCGGCGTAGCCGGGCCCACCGGCGCGCAGCGGGGCGGCGCCCGCGGCGCGCGCGGCGGCGCAGTTCTCGAAGAAGACCTCGTCGTCCGGCTCGGGCGGCAGCGGCGCCTCCGCCTGGTCCTCCGGGGGGAGGACCTCGGGATCGGGACCGTCGGGCACGGGACCGTCGGGTTCGGCGGGACCGCGCTCGTCGAGGTCGGCGGGCGGTTCGGCGCCGGGGTCGAGGACCGGCGGCACGCCCGCCTCGGGCAGCGGCTCGCCGGGGCAGCCGGCGAGGACCTCGGCCATCGCGTCGCGCTCGGCGGGCTTGACCCACAGCCCGTAGGACGCCTTCACCGCGATCTGGCGCGCCACGTAGGGGCAGCGGAAGGAGCGCACCGGCGGCAGCCAGGTGGCCGCGTCGGCGTCGCCCTTGGCCTGGTTGAGGGGGCCGTCGACGGCCAGGAGGTTCAGCGGGTCGTTGGCGAAGGCGGTCCGCTCGGCGGTGTCCCACGCCTGCGCGCCCGTCTGCCAGGCGTCCGAGAGCGCGACGACGTGGTCGACCTGCACCGCGGAGCTGGTGTCCGGGCCGCGCTCGAAGGCGATGGTGCGGCCGGAGTAGGGGTCGCGCAGCTCGCCGGAGGCCACGACGCAGCCCTGCGAGCCGGGGCGCACGACGAACGTCGCGAGGTCGCGCTGCAGGACGTCGTTGCGGGTGTCGCAGCCGTTGCCGTCGACGTCGGCCCACGCCGGGCCGAAGCGCTCGCGGTCGTACCCGGCGCGCGGGGCGCGGCCCTTGACCGGCAGGGTCGCCAGCACCGCCAGGGCGTCGCCGGCCTCGCCCGTGGGCGGCGGGGTGGACGGCGCCGGGGTGACCGGCGCGGACGTCGACGGCGCGGAGGACGACGCCGACGGCGGCGGGGGGTCCGCGGACCCCTCGCTCCCGCCCTGCCCGCCCGGCGCGCAGCCGGCCAGCAGGGCGGCGGCGAGCGCCAGCGCGGCGGCGCGCGGTCGGGACGTCACGTCGCCATCCTCACCCCTGCTCCCCGTGCCCGTGCCCCCGGCCGTCGCCTCCCCCACCGGCGAGACGGGCGGCGGCGAGCTCGGTGTCGAGGTGCCGGCGCACCTCGGCGGCCATGTCGACGTCGTCGGGCTCGAGCAGCCACTGCACCTGCAGGCCGTCGAGGAGGGCGACGAGGCGGCGGGCGGCCGGGCGCGGGCCGGGGTGCCCGGCGTCGGCGAAGGCCGCCGCGAGCTCGTCGACGGTGCGCCGGTAGCGCGCGGCGAAGAAGGCGTGCGCGGGGTGGTCGGGCGCGGTGGCCTCGGCGGACAGGACGGTGAACAGCTCGACGACGGCCCGCTGGTCCGCGTTGCGGCGCACCAGCTCCACGAGGGCGTCCAGCCTGTCCCCGGTCCCCAGCCCGGCGGCGGCGAGCTCGTCGCGGCGGGCGAGGACGGCCAGCAGGAGGGACTGCTTGTCGCCGACGTGGTGCAGCAGGCCGGGGTGGGACAGCCCGCAGCGCTGGGCGAGCTCGCGCAGCGAGGCGCCGCGGTAGCCGACCTCGCCGAAGAGGCGGACGGCCTCGTCGAGGATCAGCTCGCGGCGCGCGCGTCCCTTGGCGTAGCCGTCGCCCCTGCTGGTCACCGGTGAACACCTACCACGTGGTCGGCTTTCGGGCTAGCCTCCCCGGCATGAGCGACGACGCCCCCCGCGACCGCGCGGACGAGCTGCTGCGGCAGCTGACCCTGGAGGAGAAGGCCTCCCTCCTCGACGGCTCCGACTTCTGGCGCACGCAGGCCGTCGAGCGCCTCGGGATCCCCGCGGTGATGGTCACCGACGGCCCGCACGGCCTGCGCAAGCAGCGCGAGGGCGGTGACCACCTCGGGCTGTCCGACAGCGTCCCCGCGACCTGCTTCCCGCCCGCGGCGGCGCTGGCCTCCTCCTGGGACCCGGACCTGCTGGAGCGCATCGGGCGGGCGCTGGGCGAGGAGTGCCGCGCCGAGGACGTCGCCGTCCTGCTCGGGCCGGGCGTCAACATGAAGCGGACCCCGCTGTGCGGGCGCAACTTCGAGTACTTCTCCGAGGACCCCCGCCTGGCCGGGGAGCTGGCGGCGGCGCTCGTGCGCGGCGTGCAGAGCCGCGGCGTCGGCACGTCGCTGAAGCACTTCGCCGCCAACAACCAGGAGACGCAGCGGATGACGATCTCCGCCGACGTCGACGAGCGCACGCTGCGCGAGGTCTACTTCCCCGCCTTCGAGCGGGTCGTGCGCACCGCGCAGCCGTGGACGGTCATGTGCTCCTACAACCGCATCAACGGTGTCTACGCCTCGCAGGACCCGTGGCTGCTGACCGACGTGCTGCGCGGCGACTGGGGTTTCGAGGGCCTGGTGGTCTCCGACTGGGGCGCCGTGGACGACCGCGCCGCCGCCGTGCGCGCCGGGCTGGACCTGGAGATGCCCTCCTCCGGCGGCGTCGGCACCCGCCGGGTCCTGGCGGCCGTCGCCGACGGCACCCTCACCGAGGCCGAGGTCGACGTGTGCGTCCGCCGGGTGCTGGAGCTCGTCGAGCGCGCCCGCCCCGCGCTGGGCACGGGCGCCGGGTTCGACGCCGACGCCCACCACGCGCTGGCCCGCGAGGCCGCCACCGCCGGCGCCGTCCTGCTGCGCAACGACGGGGTCCTGCCGCTGGCCGCCACCGGCGGGCCGGTCGCCGTCGTCGGCGAGCCCGCCCGCACGCCCCGCTACCAGGGCGCCGGGTCCTCGCAGGTGAACCCCACCCGGCTCGACGACGCGCTGGGCGCGCTGCGCACCGCGTTCGACGGCGCGCGCGAGGTGCTGTTCGCCGCCGGCTACGACCCGGCGAGCGAGGAGCTGGACGAGGCGCTGGCCGTCGAGGCCGTCGAGACCGCCCGCCGCGCCGAGGTCGTCGTGCTGTTCCTGGGCCTGCCCGCCCACCACGAGTCCGAGGGCTACGACCGCGAGCACCTGCGGCTGCCGGCCGCGCAGCTGGCCCTGCTGGATCGGGTCGCCGACGCCAACCCCGAGGTCGTGGTCGTCCTGTCCAACGGGGCCGTCGTGGAGCTGGAACCGTGGCAGGCCCGCACCCGCGCGCTGCTGGAGACGTGGCTGCCCGGCCAGGCCGGCGGCGGGGCGACCGCCGACCTGCTCACGGGCGCGGCGAACCCCTCGGGGCGCCTGGCCGAGACGGTGCCCGTGCGGTACGAGGACACCCCCACGATCGGCAACTTCCCCGGCGAGGCGGGGCACGTGCGCTACGGCGAGGGCCTGCTCATCGGCTACCGCTGGTACGACGCGCACGCCCTGCCGGTGGCGCACGCCTTCGGCCACGGCCTGTCGTACACGACGTTCTCGCACACCGACCTGCGCACCGCGCCCGCCGCCGACGGCGGCCTGGACGTCAGCGTCACCGTCACCAACACCGGCGGGCGCGCCGGGACCGAGACCGTGCAGGTGTACGTGCGCGACCCCGCGTGCAGCGTGTACCGACCCGAGCAGGAGCTGGCGGGTTTCGCCCGCACCACGCTCGCGCCGGGCGAGGCCGCCGACGTCGTCGTGCACCTGGAGCGGCGCGCGTTCGCGTTCTGGCACACCGGCGCCGGCCGGTTCGTCGTCGAGGGCGGGGAGTTCGAGGTGCGCGTGGGCGCGTCCTCGCGCGACGTGCGCCAGCGCACCGTCGTGGTGCTCGACGGCGACGACGTGCCCGTGGCGCTGGCGCCGGACTCCGAGGCCGGCGACTGGCTGGCCCACCCGGTCGCCGGTCCGCGGCTGCGCGAGGTCCTCGGCGACGGGGAGTGGGCGCGGATGCTCGCCGACCCCGCGCACGGGCAGATGATGCGCGCCATCCCCCTGGTGCGCCTCACCCGGTTCCCGGGGTTCCCGCTGGCCGAGGAGGACCTGCCGGCGCTGGCCGCGGGCTGAGGGGCCCCGCACGCGCGACGGGCCGGCACCCCCGCGGGGGTGCCGGCCCGTCCCGCGCTCGCCGTCAGGCGGGCACGATGTTGACGAGCTTCGGCGCACGCACGACCACCGTGCGCAGCGCCGCGTCACCGATCGCCGCGCGCACCTTCTCGCTGGCCAGCGCCAGCTCGCGCAGCGCGTCCTCGGTGATGTCCGGGGACACCTCCAGGCGGTCGCGGACCTTGCCCTTGACCTGCACGACGCACGTGACGGTGTCCTGCACCAGCAGGGCCTCGTCGACGGCCGGCCAGCCGGCGCGCGCCACCCCGGGCTCGTGGCCCAGCAGCGACCACATGTCCTCGGCGGTGTACGGGGCGAAAAGGCTCAGCACCACCGCGACGGCCTCGACGGCCTCGCGCACCGCCGGGTCGCCCGGCCCGGCGCCGGTGTCGACGACCTTGCGGGTGGCGTTGACCAGCTCCATGACACGGGCGACGGCCACGTTGAACCGGTACGCCTCCACGTGCCCGGCCACGTCGTGCAGCGTGCGGTGGGTCACCGCGCGCAGGGCCGCGTCCCCGGTGGCCGGGTCCGCGCCGGCCGGCGAGGTGACGTCACGGGCCAGCCGCCAGGCGCGGCCCAGGAACTTCGCCGACCCGGACGGCGACACGTCCGCCCAGTCGATGTCGTCCTCCGGCGGGCCGGCGAACGCCATGGTGAGGCGGACGGCGTCCACGCCGTGCTCCTCCAGCTGGTCCGAGAGCCGGACGATGTTCCCCTTGGACTTGCTCATCGCCGAGCCCTCCATGAGGACCATGCCCTGGTTCAGCAGCCGCGTGAACGGCTCGTCGAAGGGCAGGTACCCCATGTCGTGCAGGACCTTGGTGATGAACCGCGCGTACAGCAGGTGCAGGATCGCGTGGGTCACGCCGCCGACGTACTGGTCCACCGGGCCCCACTGCGCGATGAGGTCGCGGTCGAAGGCCTGCGCGTCGTCCTGCGGGGAGACGAACCGCAGGAAGTACCAGGAGGAGTCGACGAAGGTGTCCATCGTGTCCGGGTCGCGGCGCGCCGGCGTCCCGTCGACCGGGCTGGGCACGTTCACCCACTCCTCGGCGGCCCCCAGCGGGGAGGTGCCCTTGGGCGTGAGGTTCAGCCCCGCGCTGTCGGGCAGCAGCACCGGCAGCTGCTCCTCGGGCACGGGCACCTCGCCGGTGGCGGTGTGCACGACGGGGATGGGCGTGCCCCAGTACCGCTGACGGGAGATCAGCCAGTCGCGCAGCCGGTAATTCTTCGCTGCCCGGCCGGTGCCGCGCTCGGCCAGCAGCTCCACGGCGCGGCCGACGGCCTCCTCCTTGCGCAGGCCGTCCAGCTCGCCGGAGTTCACCAGGACGCCGTCGCCGGCGGTCGCCTCCCCGGACTCCGCGGGGTCCGGCAGCGGGTTCCCGTCGGCGTCGCGCACGTCGACGACCACCCGCACGGGCAGGCCGAAGGCGCGGGCGAAGTCCAGGTCGCGCTGGTCGTGGGCGGGCACGGCCATGATGGCGCCGGTGCCGTAGTCGGCCAGCACGTAGTCCGCGGCCCAGATCGGCAGCCGCTCGCCGTTGACCGGGTTCACGGCGTACCGGCCCAGCGGCACGCCGGTCTTCTCGCGGTCGGTGGCCAGCCGGTCGATCTCGGCGGTCTCCTGCACGCGGGTGCGGTACTCCTCGAACGCCGCCCGCACGTCCGGCTCGGCGTCGGCGGCCAGTTCCGCGGCCAGGTCGGAGTCGGCGGCCACCACCATGAACGTCGCACCGTGCAGGGTGTCCGGGCGCGTGGTGTAGACGGTGACGGGCTCGTCGCGGCCCTCGATCGCGAAGACCACCTCGGCGCCGTGCGAGCGCCCGATCCAGTTGCGCTGCATGCTGATCACCTTGGAGGGCCACTGACCCTCGAGGCGGTCCAGGTCGTCCAGCAGCCGGTCCGCGTACTCGGTGATGCGGAAGTACCACTGGGTCAGCTTCTTCTTGACGACCTTCGCGCCCGAGCGCTCCGACGTGCCGTCGGGCAGCACCTGCTCGTTGGCCAGCACCGTCTGGTCGACCGGGTCCCAGTTGACCAGCGAGTCCTTGCGGTAGGCCAGGCCCCGCTCGTACAGCTTGAGGAACAGCCACTGGTTCCACTTGTAGTACTCGGGGTCGGAGGTGTGCAGGACGCGGTCCCAGTCGAAGGAGCACGCGTAGCGGCGCATCGACGCCCGCTGCTGGGCGATGTTGTCGTACGTCCACGCCCGCGGGTCCAGGCCGCGCTTGATGGCGGCGTTCTCCGCCGGCAGGCCGAAGGCGTCCCAGCCGATGGGGTGCATGACGTCGTACCCGCGCTGCACCCAGTACCGCGCGATGACGTCGCCCAGCGCGTACGCCTCGGCGTGACCCATGTGCAGGTCGCCGGAGGGGTAGGGGAACATGTCGAGCACGTACTTCTTCGGCCGGTCGTCGCCGGGCGCGCCGCTGCGGAACGGCTTCAGCTCGTCCCACACCGGCAGCCACTTCTCCTGCAGGGCGAACGCGTCGTAGCGCTCGGCCTGCTCCTCGGGCGGCGCGGTGCGCTGACCGGTGCCCTCGTGCGTGCTCGTCATCTCGTCCTCCCGGTGCGGCCTGCGCGCCCGCTGCCCGACGTCCTCGGAAAACGCCCCCGACGTGGAAGAACCCCTCGCACGTGGAGGGGTTCCGCGCCGGCGCTGCTCGTGGCAGCCGTCAGCGCGGTCCGAGGAGGAGTCGGCGCGTCAGCACCCCACCAGCCTAGCGCCCGCCCGGGCGGGGCGCGGTCGGGCGTGGTCGGGCGTGGTCGGGCGTGGTCGGGCGTGGTCGGGCGTGGTCGGGCGTGGTCGGGCGTCAGCCGGCCTCGCCGGGGCGGTCGCCGGACGGCTCGCCCGAGCGGTCGCCGCGGCGGCGGCCCCAGCCGTGCACCGGGCTGCTGCGGCGCAGGGCCCGGCGCTGCTGCAGCGCCTGGTCGGCGGCCAGCAGCAGGTCCTCCACGCCGCCCTCGTCCCAGGGGGCCAGGACCGCGACGCCCACCTCGACCGCCAGCCGCGCCGAGCGCTGCCCGCCGGCCTCCAGCCGCCCCTGCGCCAGGCCGACCCGCACGCGGCGCTCCAGCTCCTGCGCGTGCAGCCCGGCGCCGGGCCCGACGACGAGGAAGCGGCCCTCGTCCTCGCGGGCGACCACGTCGGTGGCGCGCGTGGCCGCGCGCAGGGCCGCGGCGGTGGCCCGCCACTCCTCCAGCCGCTGCGCGGCCACGTCCTCCTCGCTCGGGCGGGCGCCCAGCCGCACGGCGGGGGTCACCTCGACGACGCAGCCGTGCACCGCCCCGCCGGAGCGGCGGGCGGCGGCCAGGACCTGCTGGGCCACGAGGACCAGGCCGCGGCGGTTGAGCAGCGCGGTGGCCTCGTCGCTGACGGCGGCGCCGCGGGCCTCGTCGAGGGCGGCCAGCAGGTGCTCGACGGCCTGCTCGGCGGCGAGGCGGCCGCGCCGCGCGTCCGCCAGGACGAGCCCGGCGGCGGCCGCCGCGGCCAGCACGGCGACCACGGCGGTCACCGCCAGCACCGCACCGGGGGCGAGCCAGGCGGTCGCGCCCACGACGGCCGCCCCGGCCAGGGGCAGGGCGAACAGGCCCGCGGTGCGGGCCCGCGCGTCGGGGGTGGCCCGGGGGCGGGGCGCTGGGGAGGTGCTCACACGGGCGCATCGGCGCCCGCGGGGCTCGGCTGGATGCGGCGGTCGGGTGATCCGCCGCGCGGGTGGGCTCAGGCGGGGTGCGGTTCGGGCCGGCGCCCGGGCGGGGTGCGCCGGGAGAAGGCCGAGGCCCGGCGCACCTGGTCGGCCGTGGGCCGCACGCCGGTGTAGCGGGCGAACTGCTCGGCGGCCTGCAGCGCGGCGACCTCGACCCCGGTGACGACGTCGCGGCCCAGCTCCTGCGCCAGCCGCACGAGCGGGGTGCGTTCGGGCACGGCGACGACCTCCAGGACCGTGGCGGCCGCCTCGACGACCTCCCGCGGCACGGGCAGCTCGCCCTCCTCCGGCCCGCCGGCCATGCCGACGGGCGTGGCGTTGACGAGCACCGCCGGGCGCAGGTCGCCCGCGCCCGGCGCCCAGCGGGCGTCGTAGGCGTCCGCGAGCGCCCGGCCGGTGGTCTCGTTGCGCGCCACGACCGTGACGTCGCGCCGGTCGCCCTCGCGCAGGACCGCCACGCACGCCTTGGCCATGCCGCCGCTGCCGAGGACGACGGCGTCGGCCCCGTCCGGCACGCCGCGCTCGCGCAGCAGGGCGGCCACGGCCAGGTAGTCGGTGTTGGCGGCCACGAGGTGGCCGTCGGTGTTGACGATGGTGTTGACCGAGCCGATGGCGGCCGCGGACGCCTCGACCTCGTCCACCAGCGGCAGGACGGCCTCCTTGAAGGGCATCGACACCCCGCACCCGCGGATCCCGAGCGCGCGGACGCCGGCGACGGCGGCCGCGACGTCGGTCGTGGTGAACGCCTTGTAGACGAAGTCCAGCCCCAGCTCGGCGTACAGGTAGTTGTGGAAGCGGGTGCCCAGGTCGCTGGGTCGTCCCGACAGGGAGATGCAGAGCCGGGTGTCCTTGCTCAGGGCGTCCTCGAGGTGCACGGCGCGCGACGCTACCGCCTGGTGCGGGCCGGCCGGGAACACCCGCGGGATGTTGAAAGTTAAACCGTCCGTGAAGCGCATCGGGTTCCTCTCCTTCGGCAACTGGACCCCCGCCCCGGGGTCGCGGACGCGCACGGCGCGCGACGCCCTGCTGCAGACGGTCGAGCTCGCGGTCGCCGCCGAGGAGCTCGGGGTCGACGGCGCGTTCGTGCGCGTGCACCACTTCGCGCGCCAGCAGGCCGCGCCCTTCCCGGTGCTGGCCGCGGTGGCGGCGCGCACCGAGCGCATCGAGATCGGCACCGGCGTGATCGACATGCGCTACGAGAACCCCCTGTACATGGCCGAGGAGGCCGCCCAGGTGGACCTGCTGTCCGGCGGCAGGCTCCAGCTCGGCGTGAGCCGGGGGTCACCGGAGCCGGCGCTGGACGGCCCCGCGACCTTCGGGTACGTGCCGGCCGAGGGCACCACGGGCGCCGACATGGCCCGCGCGCACACCGAGCTGTTCCGGGCCGCCATCGCCGGCGCCGGGCTGGCCGAGGCCGACCCGCGCACGGCGGGCACCTCCGCCCGGCTGAAGGTGACGCCGCAGTCGCCCGGCCTGTCCGAGCGCGTGTGGTGGGGCTCCGGCACCCGCGAGACGGCCCGCTGGGCCGGGCGCGAGGGCATGAACCTCATGAGCTCCACGCTGCTCACCGAGGACACCGGCGTGCCCTTCGACGAGCTGCAGGCCGAGCAGATCGAGGGCTTCCGCAGGGCCTGGACCGAGGCCGGGCACCGGCACGAGCCGCGGGTGTCGGTCAGCCGCAGCGTGCTGCCCATCACCACCGACGAGGACCGCTGGTACTTCGGCGCCCGCGCCGAGCAGGACTCCCGCGACCAGGTCGGCTACGTCGGCGGCGTGGAGCTGGCCCGCTTCGGGCGCAGCTACGTCGGCGAGCCCGACGTCATCGCCGAGCAGCTGGCCAAGGACGCGGCCGTGCGCGAGGCCGACACGCTGCTGCTGACGGTGCCCAACCAGCTCGGCGTGGACTTCAACGCGCGGATGCTGTCCACCATCGTCGAGCACGTCGCCCCGGCGATCGGCTGGGAGCGCCGCGGCTGACGGCGCCGTCCGGCCCGGCCCCCGCGGGGTGCCGGGCCGGACGCACGAGGGGCCCGGTCGCGGATCGCGACCGGGCCCCTCGTCGTGCGGGTGGAGCTGAGGGGACTCGAACCCCTGACCCCCTCCATGCCATGGAGGTGCGCTACCAGCTGCGCCACAGCCCCGCATCGTCCACCGGCTGTTCACCCGCGGCGACGAGATCCAGCATAGACCACTCGGACGGGTCCTCCGCACCACCCCGCGCCGGAGGTCCGCGGGGGTCGTGCGGACCCCCGTCCTCACCCCTCCGCGCCGACGCCCCCGCCGGGCGGGCCGACGTTGTACTCGGCCAGCGACCAGCCGCCGCCGACCGGCACGAGGACCGCCCAGTGGGCGTTGCGGAAGCCGGCCAGCACCGACCAGCCGGTGACGGCCAGACCGAGCAGCTGCAGCACGGCGCCCTTGAGCGCGGCCCCGTGGGCGGCGACGACGAGGGTGCCGCCGTCGGGGACCGCGGCCGCGTGCCGCTCGACCGCGCCGGCCGCGCGGCGCGCGACCTCCGCGCGGGTCTCCCCCGTGTCGCCGATGCGCACGTCGTCCCCGCGCCGCCAGGCGGCGTAGGTCTCCGGCCAGCGCGCGGTGATCTCGGTGTGCAGCAGACCCTGCCAGGCGCCGGCGTGCACCTCCCGCAGCGCCGGGTCCGGCAGCGCCGGCAACCCGGTCACCGCGGCCAGCGCGGCCGCGGTGTCCGCCGCGCGCGACAGGTCGGAGGTGACCAGCGCCGTCGGCTCCAGCGCCGCCAGCTCGGCGGCCGCCGCGACGACCTGCGCGCGACCCACGTCGTCCAGGGGGACGTCGAGCTGGCCCTGGAAGCGCTGCTCGGCGTTGGCGCGGGTGCGCCCGTGACGCCACAGGACGACGCGCGCGGCGCTCACTCCGCCGCAGCCCCGTCCGCCGCCCCGGCGGGTGCGGGCAGCTCGATGGGCGGGCAGTCCTTCCACAGCCGCTCCAGCGCGTAGTACTCGCGCTCCTCGGCGTGCTGGACGTGCACGACGACGTCGATGAAGTCGAGCAGGACCCAGCGGCCCTCGCGCTCCCCCTCGCGGCGCACCGGCTTGGCGCCCAGCGGCAGGAGCTGCTCCTCCACGGCCTCGGCGATGGAGCGGACCTGCCGCTCGTTGGGCGCCGAGGCCAGCACGAAGGCGTCGGTGATGAACAGCTGGTCGGAGACGTCGAGGGCGACGACGTCGGTGGCGAGCTTCTCGACGGCGGCCGCTGCCGCCGTCCTCACGAGCTCGAGGGCGCGCTCGGTTGCGGGCACGGGGACTCACTCCTGGCCCGGGCCCACGGCCCGGTCGACGACGTGTGGTGCGCCGGTCGCTGCGGCGCCCGGCCCCTCAGTCTCCCACGGGCGCGCCGGGACCCGGCCCGCCCGCGACGGCACCCGCGTCGGGCGCACCGTCCGGGCGCGCGTACAGGCCGTGCTTGCTGATGTGCTGCACGACCCCGTCGGGGACCAGGTACCAGACGGGCAGCCCCGCGGCGACGCGGCGGCGGCAGTCCGTGGAGGAGATCGCCAGCGCCGGGACCTCCAGCAGGCTGACGTGCTCCATCGGCAGCCCGTCGTCGCTGAGGGGGTGGCCGGGCCGGGTGACGCCGACGAAGTGCGCCAGCGACCAGAGCTCGGCGACGTCCTTCCACTGCAGGATCTGCGCCAGGGCGTCCGCGCCGGTGATGAAGTACAGGTCGTGCCCGGGGCGCTGCTCGGCCAGCTCGCGCAGCGTGTCGATGGTGTAGGTGAAGCCGCCGCGCTCGATGTCGATGCGCGAGACGGTGAACCGCGGGTTCGAGGCCGTGGCGATGACCGTCATGAGGTAGCGGTGCTCGGCGGGCGCGATGTCCCGCCGCGACTTCTGCCACGGCTTGCCGGTGGGCACGAAGACGACCTCGTCGAGGCCGAAGCGGGCCGCGACCTCGCTGGCGGCCACGAGGTGGCCGTGGTGGACCGGGTCGAAGGTGCCGCCCATGACCCCCAGGCGGGGCCGGGCGGCGCCCGGGGGCGAGGTCAGTGCCGCTGCCCGACGCTGCGGAAGGCCCAGGTGACCAGCAGCATGGACATGAGGATGCAGATGGCGACGATGCCGAAGGCGATGGGCGGCACCGGCAGCGACCCGGCGTGCTCCTCGGACTGGTTGGCGACCTCGGCGGCCAGGGCGAGCAGCATGGTGGGCGTCCTCCTCCTCGGCGCGGCGACCCTCGCACCGCACCGGAGGAGTCTGCCACGGCGCGCGCGGGGCGGCAGCGGCCGGGCCCGCGCCGCGGCGTGCGGCAGGATCGGCGCGTGCCCGCCAGCCCCGCTGAGCCCGGCGTCCCGGGCGACCCCGGTGACCCCGGTGACCCCGGCGTCGAGGTGAGCGTGGTGGTGCCCGCCTACCAGGAGGCCGAGGTGCTGCCCCGGCTGGTCGAGCGGCTGCGTCCCGTCCTGGACGCCGCCGGCCTGGCCGGCTACGAGGTGCTCGTCGTCGACGACGGCAGCACCGATGCCACGCCCGCGGTCCTGGCCCGGCTGCGCCGGTCGTGGCCGCAGCTGCGGGTGGTGCGCCTGCGGACCAACGCCGGGCACCAGGCGGCTCTGTCGGCGGGCCTGGCGCGCGCCCGCGGGCGGCGCGGCGTCGTGACGATGGACGCCGACCTGCAGGACCCCCCGGAGGTCCTGCCGCTGCTGCTGGAGGCCGGCCGCGGCGCCGACGTCGTGTACGCCGTGCGGGCCGACCGTTCGGTGGACCCGCTGCTCAAGCGCGCGACCGCGGCCCTGTTCTACGGCCTGCTGCGGCGCCTGGGCGGCACCGGGCCCGCGCAGGCCGGTGACTTCCGCTGGACGAGCCGGGAGGTCGTGGACACCGTGCTGCGCCTGCCCGAGCAGCACCGCGTCCTGCGCCTGGTGGTGCCGGAGCTGGGCTTCCCGGCGGCCGAGGTGACCTACGCGCGCGGCGCGCGGGCCGCCGGGCGCACCCGGTACCCGCTGCGGCGGATGCTGCGGCTGTCCCTGGACGCCATCACCGGCTCCAGCACCGCCCCCCTGCGGCTGGCGACGCTGTTCGGGCTGGGCGGGGCGCTGGTCAGCGCGCTGCTGCTGCTGTACGCGCTGGGCTCGTGGGCCTTCGGGTCCACCACGCCCGGGTGGACCTCCACGGTCGTCGCGGTCACCGTCACGGGCACCCTGCAGCTGCTGTGCCTGGGGGTGCTGGGCGAGTACGTCGGCCGGCTGCACGTGGCCGCCCAGGGCCGGCCGGCGTACCTCGTCGCGCGCGACAGCCTCGACGACGAGCGCGACGACCGGCCGGTCGGCTGAGGGCGCTCAGCCGCGCACGTGCCCGTCGCCGAGGACCTGCCACGTCGTCGTCGTCAGCTCGGCCAGGCCCATCGGCCCGCGCGCGTGCAGCTTCTGGGTGGAGATGCCCACCTCGGCGCCCAGCCCGAACTCCCCGCCGTCGGTGAAGCGCGTGGAGGCGTTGACGGCCACGGCGGCCGCGTCGACGGACGCCAGGAAGCGCTCGGTGACGCGCACGTCGGTGGCCAGGACGGCCTCGGTGTGCTGGGAGGACCAACGGGCGATGTGCTCCACGGCCTCCTCCACGTCCGCGACGACGCCCACGGCGATCTCGAGGCCGTGGTACTCCGCCGCCCAGTCCTCGTCGGTGACCGGTACGGCCGGCAGCCCGGCCGCCCGCGCGGCGGCCAGCGCCGCCTCGTCGGCGTGCAGGACGACACCGGCGGCGTGCAGCGCGCCCAGCAGCGTCGGCAGGAGGTCCGCGGCCAGCGCCTCGTGCACCAGGACCGTCTCGGCGGCGTTGCAGACGCTGGGCCGTGACGTCTTGGCGTCCAGGACCACCCGGACCGCCTGCTCGGGGTCGGCGGAGGCGTCCACGTAGACGTGGCAGTTGCCCACGCCCGTCTCGATGACCGGCACGGTGGCCTCGCGCACGACCCGCTGGATGAGGTCGGCGCCCCCGCGCGGCACGAGCAGGTCCACCAGCCCGCGCGCGCGCAGCAGGACGCCCACCCCGTCGCGGCCGTGCTCGTCGACGCTGGTGACCGCGTCGGCCGGCAGGCCGGAGGCCTCCAGGGCCTCGCGCAGCACCTCGACGAGGACCGCGTTGGTGTCCGCGGCCGCCGACCCGCCGCGCAGGACGACGGCGTTGCCGCTCTTGAGGGCCAGGACGGCCACGTCGACGGTGACGTTGGGGCGCGCCTCGTAGACGACGCCGAGCACGCCCATCGGCACCCGCAGCTGGCGCAGCCGCAGCCCGTTGGGCAGTGTCGAGCCGCGCACGACCTCCCCCACCGGGTCCGGCAGGGCGGCGACCTCGCGCACGGCCGCGGCGATCGCGGCGATCCGCGACTCGTCGAGCATCAGGCGGTCCAGCAGGTGCGGGGAGGTGCCGGCCCGCCTCCCGCGGTCGAGGTCGCGGGCGTTGGCGGCCAGGACGCGGCCGGTGGCGGCCTCGAGGGCGTCGGCGACCGCGAGGAGCGCGGCGTCCTTGGCCGCGCGGGTCGCCGTGCGCAGCGGGCGGGAGGCGGCCTTGGCGCGCCGGCAGGTGGCCAGGACCTGCTCCGCGAGGTCCCCGGGCGTCCCCGGGGTCCCCGGGGCGGTGTGCTGGGTGCTGTCCGGGGTGCCGTCGGCGAGCAGCGTCATGCCCCCAGGCTACGCGGGACGCCCCGGCGCGTGGGCGGCTCACCAGGGGGCGATGTCCCCCACCAGCTCCACGGGCGCCTGGCCGGGGCGGGCGCGGCGGGCCGGGCGCCAGCGGCCCCCGCTGCGCTGGGCGGCCCGGTGCTCCACGGTGGCGCGGTCGACGACCTCCACGCCGACGACCGACCAGTCGGGCAGGTCGGCGCTGCCGCGGTGCTCGGACCACAGGCGCAGCGCCATCGCGGCGGCGTCGTCGACGTCCTCGGCCTCGTCCCAGTAGCGCAGCTCCGCCCGCTCGCCGCTGTAGCGCACGCTGGACAGGAACGGCGACTGCGCCAGGAGGCGGTCCAGCCCGGCGCGGACCGCGCGCGGGTCCGTGCCCGCCCCGGCGACGGTGAGGGTCACCGACCACAGCGGTGGCGGACCGGAGCCCCTCCCGTCGCGGTCGCCGGACCCCTCGTCCGCCACGTCGCGCACCGCCTCCGGCACCCCGCCGCCCTCCGCTCAGGCCCTGCCCAGCAGCACCAGGTGGTCGCGGTGGACCACCTCGCGCTCGTACGCCGGGCCCCACCGCCGGGCGAGCTCGCGCGTCGACCGGCCGAGCATGTCCGGCAGCTCCTCCGAGGAGTAGTTCACCAGCCCGCGCGCCAGCGCGTCCCCGTTTCCGTCGACGAGGTCGACGGGGTCGCCCGCCCCGAAGGCGCCGACCACGGCCGTGACCCCCGCCGGCAGCAGGGAGGAGCGCCGCTCGCGCACCGCGCGCACGGCCCCGTCGTCGAGCACGAGGCGCCCGGCGGGCGCGGCGGCGTGCGCCAGCCACAGCTGGCGGGTGCTGCGCCGGCCCCCCTCGCGCGGCACGGGGAACCAGGTGCCGACGTCGGCGCCGGCCAGCGCGTCGCCGGCCAGCGCCGCCGACGTCACCAGCGCGGGCACCCCGGCGGACACCGCGATCTGCGCGGCCTCCACCTTCGTCGTCATGCCGCCGGTGCCGACTCCGGCGGCCCCCGCGCTGCCCACCGTCACACCGGCCAGGTCGCCGGGCCCGCGCACCAGCGGCACCCGGCGCGCGCCCGGCCGCGAGGGCGGGCCGTCGTAGAGGGCGTCGACGTCGGAGAGCAGGACGAGGGCGTCCGCGCGCACGAGGTGCGCCACGAGCGCGGCGAGCCGGTCGTTGTCGCCGAAGCGGATCTCGTGGGTGGCGACGGTGTCGTTCTCGTTGACCACCGGCAGCACGCCGAGCACGAGGAGCCGCTCCAGCGTGCGCTGGGCGTTGCCGTAGTGGGTGCGCCGCACGACGTCGTCGGCGGTCAGCAGCACCTGCCCGACGGTCAGCCCGGCGCGGGCGAAGGCGCGCGCGTACTCGGCGACCAGGAGCCCCTGCCCGACGCTGGCGGCGGCCTGCTGGCTGGCCAGGTCGCGCGGGCGCTTGGCCAGGCCGAGCGGGGCCAGGCCGGCGGCGATGGCGCCGGAGGAGACGAGCACGACGTCGCTGCCGGCCAGGCGCCGGGCGGCCAGGACGTCGACGAGGTCGTCCAGGCGGGCGGCGTCCAGCCCGCCGCCCGCGGTGGTCAGCGAGGAGGAGCCGACCTTGACCACGACGCGGCGGGCGGTGCCCAGCACCTCCCGGCCGCCGCCGCGCGCGGTGCTCACCGGTCGTCGCGGTCGCGCTCGGCCGCCGCGTCGCCCGCCGGTGCGTCGGCCGCGCCGCTGGGGTCGTCGGCGGTCCAGTGCCCGGCCAGGCGCTCGGCCTCCAGCTCGGCGCGGGCCGCGGCCCGTCCGGCGCGCCGGTCGCGCTCCTCCTGGCGCTTGGTGGCGCGCGTCGGGCGGTTGCTCTCCTCGAGCCGGACGTCGCTGCCGCGCTGGCCGAGGACCTCGGCGCCGGCGACCATCGTCGGCTCCCAGTCGAAGACGACCGCGTCGTCCTCGGCGCCGATGACGACCTCGGCGCCGGGGGTGGCGCCGGCCTTGAACAGCTCGTCCTCCACACCCAGGCGGGCCAGCCGGTCGGCGAGGTAGCCGACGGCCTCGTCGTTGGTGAAGTCGGTCTGGCGCACCCAGCGGCGCGGCTTCTCCCCGCGCACCCGGAAGCGGACGCCGTCGGCGTCCTCCTCGCGCTCGACGCTGAAGCCGGCCTCGTCCACGGCGGGCGGGGACAGCACGATGCGCGTGGGCACGGCCTCGGGGGCCTGCGCGCGGGCGGCCGCGACGAGCTCGGCCATCGCGAAGGACAGCTCGCGCAGGCCCGTGCGGGCCACGGCGGACACGACGAAGACGGGCGCGCCGCGCCGCTCCAGGTCGGCGCGCACGATGTCGGCCAGGTCGCGCGCGTCGGGCACGTCGGCCTTGTTGATCACGACCAGGCGCGGGCGGTCCTGCAGGGGGACGGTGCCGTCGTCGACGCGGTAGGCGGCCAGCTCGGCCTCGATGGCCTCCAAGTCCCCGACCGGGTCGCGGTCGGTCTCCAGGGCCGCGCCGTCCAGGACGTGCACGAGCGCCACGCAGCGCTCGACGTGGCGCAGGAAGTCCAGGCCCAGGCCGCGGCCCTGGCTGGCGCCGGGGATCAGGCCGGGCACGTCGGCGACGGTGAAGCGCACGTCGCCGGCCTCGACGACGCCCAGGTTGGGCACCAGGGTGGTGAACGGGTAGTCGGCGATCTTGGGCCGGGCGGCGGACAGCGCGGCGACCAGGCTGGACTTGCCGGCGCTGGGGAAGCCGACGAGGGCGATGTCGGCGAGGGTCTTGACCTCCAGCACGACGTCGCGGGAGTCCCCCGGCTCGCCGAGCAGGGCGAAGCCGGGCGCCTTGCGGCGCGGCGAGGCCAGCGCGGCGTTGCCGAGGCCGCCGCGGCCGCCGGCGGCCACGGTGAAGCGGGTGCCCGGCCCGACGAGGTCGGCCAGGACGTCGCCGTCGGGGGTGCGCACGACGGTGCCGTCGGGCACGCCGATGACGAGGTCCTCGCCCTCGGCGCCGTTGCGGTGCCCGCCCATCCCGAAGCGGCCGGAGCCGGCGTGGCGGTGCGGGCGGCGGTGCAGGTCCAGCAGCGTCGTGACCTGGGGGTCGACCTCGAGGACGACGTCGCCGCCGCGGCCGCCGTTGCCGCCGTCGGGGCCGCCGAGGGGCTTGAACTTCTCGCGGTGCACGGAGGCGCAGCCGTTGCCGCCGTCACCCCCCGCGGCGTGCAGCACGACGCGGTCGACGAACGTGGCGGACATGGGTTCCTCCTGGGGTCCTGCGGTGGTGCGCGGTGGTGCGCGGCCCGGCGGGGCCGGGGTGGAACGCGAGGAGGGGGGGGGGGGGGGGGGGGGGGGGGGCCCCCCCCCCCCCCCCCCCCCCCCCCGGCGCGACCCCACCCCCCCCCCCCCCACCAAAAACACAACCCCCCCCCCGCGGCCCCCCCCCCCCACCCCCCCCCCCCCCCCC
>NZ_JBJLSH010000044.1:0-34290 GCF_050871905.1 Kineococcus haloalkalitolerans | reverse complement strand
CCCCCCCCCCCCCCCCCCCCCCCCACGGCGGGGGCGGGCCGTCGGCCCGCCCCCGCCGGCACCGCTCAGGCGGCGCAGTCGTTGCAGATGATGCGCCCGCCGCCCGTGTCGTGCAGCTGGCTGCGGTGCACCACGAGGAAGCAGCTCGTGCAGGTGAACTCGTCCTGCTGGCGCGGGAGGACCCGCACCGACAGCTCCTCGTTGGACAGGTCGGCGCCGGGGAGCTCGAACCCCTCCGCGGCCTCCGTCTCGTCCTCGTCGACGGCGCCCGAGCTCTTGTCCGTGCGGCGCGCCTTGAGCTCCTCGATGGAGTCCTCGTTCAGCTCGTCGTCGGTCTTGCGCGGTGCGTCGTAGTCGGTCGCCATGACCTCGCCTCACACTCCATGCGTCGCGTCGTCCCGGGCTGCGCGGGTCGCACCCCGCAGCCGGCGGCAGCCCGGCCGAGCCGTGCGCCCGGACCGCCCACGGGTGAACGTGCGACGGCCCGGATCCATGCCCGGTCCCCGCCCGGCCCCGGTGCCTGCTGTCCCTGCTGGTCCCTGCTGGTGCTCGCCGCCGCTCTCCGCCGCTCTCCGCGGCTCGCTGCTGCTCGCTCCGTCCCTGCCCGCCGGCGCGTCCCGTCGTGGTCACGGTCCGCGCACGGCGAGCAGGCATCATGACCTACCGCAGCCGCGCTGACGAACCGGGGTGGGCCGGGCGCGCCGCGCCGCCGGCGGGCGCCCCGGGCGCCGCGACCGGGACGTGACCGCGGCGTGACCGCGGCGTGGTCGCGCTGGGGCGTCCCGGAGCCGGCGCAGGGGCGCGGCGACGTCCCCGCGACACTCGCGCGCCACCACCGCGACACCGGCCCGCCACCCGGTGGACGGCACGGGAGGCGTTGCGGGGCAACGCCACCGGTCACCGTCCACACGGTGGCGCGCGAGGAGTTGGTCGCGCGCCCGCCGCGCCGTAGTGTGCGCTCGTCCCGCCGACGGCGGTGCGCCGGCCGCGGGGGAACCCGCGCGGGCGCCGCAGCGTCGGAGGACCACGGCGTCCACCGGACCGCCGCCGGACCACCACGACCCGCACCAGCACCGACCACGCCCGACCGACAGCCGCGACGCCCACCGGAGCCTCGCGGTGACCACCCGCCAGCCCCCGGGGTCCGCCCCACGAGGAGGTGCCGTGTCCGAGCAGGAACCGCTCCCCGCCGTCGCTCCCGCGACCGTCCCCGCCGCGTTCGTCGCCGAGCTGACCGAGCGGGTGCAGCGCACCCGCACCACCATCGACGCCGCGGCCGCCGCCGGCGAGGACGACCTCGTCGAGGCGCACCTGGCCGAGCTGGAGTCCCTGGTGCGCCTGGCCGCCGCCCACGACGTGGCGCTGCCCGACGTCCTCACCTACCTGGACGGCCACCGCGCGCAGGTGGACCTGACCGGCGCCCACGTGGTCGACCTGACCGGGCTGCGGGCGCAGACCTGCGCCTGACGCCCTCCCGGGCGGGCGGGGAGTCCCCGGCCCGCCCGGGGCGGGCGCTCAGCCCGCCAGGGCGCGCTGCAGCACCGGGTGCAGGCGGGGCCCCGCTGCGAGGAGGCCGTGGGTGCCCGCGGGCCCGCCGGTGAAGTCCGTCACGACCGCGCCCGCCTCGCGCGCCACGAGCCAGCCGGCCGCGAAGTCCCACGGGTTCAGCCCGAGCTCGTAGTAGGCGTCCACCCGCCCGGCCGCGACGGCGCACAGGTCCAGGCTGGCGGTGCCGATGCGCCGCAGGTCGCGCACCCGCGGCATCAGCCGGGCCAGGACGGCGGCCTGCTCGGCGCGCCGCTGCGGGTCGTAGCCGAACCCGGTCGCCAGCAGCGTGGCACCCAGCTCGGGACCCTCCGGGCAACGCAGCGGGCGGGCGGGCGAACCGCCGCGGCGCACCCGCGCGCCGCCGCCGCGCACCGCCGTCCAGGTCTCGTCCACGGACGGGTCGCGCACCGCACCGGCCAGGACCGTCCACGTGGCGGGGTCGGGGCGTCCCGCGCCGTGGACCTCGTCGGAGACCACGGCGACGCTGACGGACCAGCTCCGCAGCCCGTAGAGGTAGTTGACGGTGCCGTCGATCGGGTCGACGACCCACGTCAGCCCGCTGGTGCCGGGCCGGTGACCGCCCTCCTCGCCGAGGAACCCGTCGTCCGGGCGCAGCACCGCCAGCCGCTCGGCGACGAGCCGCTCGGAGGCGTGGTCCATGGCGGTGACCACGTCGGTGGGGCTGCTCTTGGTCGCCGCGACCTCCACGCGGTCGGGACGACCGGTGAGCACGAGCTCGCCCGCGGCGGCCGCCACCTCCTCGGCGACGGCCAGCAGCTCCTGCGGGTCGGGAGCCGGGTGGCCGCTCACACCGGCGCCGGGGCCTGGTAGTCCTCGCCCGTCGCGGCGGGCAGCTCCGCGCGCAGGTTGCGGCAGCAGCCCACCGGGCACACCTCGTGCGAGGGGCCCAGCGCGCCGGTCGCCGGCTGGTCGGGGCCCTCGCCGCGAGCGCGCGCGGCGCGCTCCTCGACGAGGTCGACGAGGCCGGCGACGAAGGTGCGGTCCGCGCCGACGGTCGCGGCGCGGGCGAACGGCAGGCCGATCTCCTCGGCGGTCTCGCGCGCCTCGGTGTCGAGGTCGAACTTGACCTCCATGTGGTCGCTGACGAACCCGATGGGCGCCACGACCACGGCGGGCACGCCCCGGGCGTGCAGCTCGCGCAGGTGGTCGTTGACGTCGGGCTCCAGCCACGGCTGCGAGGGCGGACCCGATCGCGAGCAGTACGCGAGGTCCCAGTCCGGCACGGTGCCGGTGCGCCGCCCGACGCGCTCGGCCACGGAGCGCGCCACGTCGAGGTGCTGGCGCACGTAGGCCCCGCCCCCGGCGGCCGGCGGGCCGGACACCTCGTCCATCGCGGTGGGGACGCTGTGGGTGACGAAGACCACGCGCGCGCCCGCGCGCTGCTCGGGCGTCAGCTCCTCCAGCGCGGCCACCACGGCGGCGGCGTTCACCCCGGTGAAGGCCGGGTGGTTGAAGTAGTGGCGCACCTTGTCCAGGTGCAGCTCGCGCCCCTCCTCGGCCAGCGCCCGCGCGGCGCGCGCGAGGTCCTCGCGGTACTGCCGGCAGCTGGAGTAGGAGGAGTAGGCGCTGGTGAAGACCGTCAGCACGCGCCGGGCGCCGCGCTCGTGCGCCTCGCGCAGGACGTCGGTGACGTAGGGCTCCCAGTTCCGGTTGCCCCACAGCAGCGGCAGGCCGTCCAGGCCGCGCTCGTCCAGCTCCCGGCGCAGCTGCGCCAGCAGCTCCTTGTTCTGGTCGTTGATGGGGCTCTTGCCGCCGAAGTGCAGGTAGTGCTCGGCGACCTCCTCCAGCCGCTCGCGCGGGATGCCCCGCCCGCGCGTCACGTTCTCCAGGAACGGCATGACGTCGTCGGGGCCCTCGGGACCGCCGAAGGAGAGCAGCAGGAGTGCGTCGTAGGGCGTCGCGTCGCTCACGCCGCACATCATCCCCGGCGCGCGCGGGAGCCGCCCGTCCGGGGGCTCGTGGCCTCGCTCACCCTCGCGGGCCGGGCGCCCGCGGGCCCCCGTGCGCGCCCGGTGGAGGTCACCGGGGCCGGTCCGGTGCAGGATGGACCCGGTCGCGGACCTGGACCGGCCCCGGTCCCGGCCTCGAGCGACCGCCGGGAGGAGACCTCATGCAGGACCTGAGGCTCGTGGGCGTCCACGACGACGGGGAGCACGTCGTGCTCGGCGCCGCGGACGGCACCCGCTACCGGCTGCGGGTGGACGAGGCGCTGCGCGCGGCCGTGCGCCGCGACCGCGCCCGGCTCGGCCAGCTGCAGATCCAGATGGACACCCGGCTGCGCCCGCGCGACATCCAGGCCCGCATCCGCGCGGGCGAGACCGCCGAGGACGTCGCCGCCGCCGGCGGCCTGCCCGTGGAGCACGTGCGCCGCTACGAGGGTCCCGTGCTGGCCGAGCGGGCGCACGTCGCCGGCCTGGCGCGGCGCTCGCCGTGCGGGCGCGGGGCGCGCGCGGGCACCCTCGACGAGGTCGTCGTCAGCCGGCTGACCGCGCGCGCGGTGGACCCCGAGGGCGCGCGCTGGGACGCCTGGCGCTCGGAGGAGGGCGCCTGGACGGTGCAGGTGGAGTTCGTGGCCGGGGGGCGCAGCCGGGTCGGCCGCTGGACGTTCGACCCCGCCTCGCGGGTGCTGTCGGCCACCGACGACGAGGCGCGCTGGCTCTCGGAGGAGGAGCCGCCGGAGCCGGGGCCGCTGCCGGCGCGCCGGCTGGCCAGCGTGGGCGAGGCGCTGCGCCCCGGGGAGCGCGTGTACGACGTGGAGGCCGACGGCGGCGTGCGCGCCAGCGGGCGGGCGCGCTCGGCCGAGGACCTGCTCGACGCGCTGGACGCCCGGCGCGGGGTGCGCCCGGGCGGCCACGCCCCGGACGCCGGCGAGCAGCGGGGCACGACCGCGCCCGAGGCGCAGCCGGACCCGGCCGACGGGGCGGCGCCGCGCGTGGACGCGCTGCTGGCCGACCCGCCGCCGGCGCACCCGGCGGACTCGGCCCCGCACGAGCACCCCGACGACCGCGTCCTGCCGGACCGGCGCCCCGCGCGGGGACCCGCCGGGCGGGACGCGCCGAACGCCGTCCCCGGGGCCCCCGGAGCTCACGAGGCTCCCGAGGTGCCCGAGGCTCCTGGAGCCCTCGAGGAGCCAGCGGCGGCGCCCGCCGACGGGCCGCTGCCGGCCACCGGCGGGGAGACCGCGCCCGCGACCGACGCCGAGCCCGCGCCCGCGCCCGACGCCGAGCCCGCGCCGCAGACCGGCGACCGCCCCGCCGAGGCCGCGTCGGAGGCCGGGAGCGACCGCGCGGGCGGGGGCGACGGCGCGGAGGCGCCGCGTCCCGGGCCCCGGCGGCGCAACCGCTCCGCCCGGCGCGCCGGCGGGTCGGGGGCGCAGAAGCGCTCCAGCGTCCCCAGCTGGGACGAGATCATGTTCGGCACCAAGAAGGACTGAGCGGAGGAGCGCGCGTGAGCCAGCCCGACGGCGGGCACCCGGTGCGGGTGACGGTCTGGAACGAGAACGTCCACGAGACGCGGCAGCAGCCGTCGGAGATCGCCGGCTGGTACCCGGACGGCATCCACGGCGCCCTGGCCGCCCTCGTGGCCGAGCAGGTGCCCGGCGCGCAGGTGCGCACCGCGGTCCTGCAGGACGACGAGCACGGCCTGAGCGAGGAGGTCCTGGCCGGCACCGACGTGCTGCTGTGGTGGGGGCACATCGCCCACGGCGAGGTCCGCGACGACGTGGTGGAGCGCGTGCAGCGGCACGTGCTGGGCGGCATGGGGCTCCTGGCGCTGCACTCGGCGCACTACTCCAAGCTGTTCACCCGGCTGCTGGGCACCACGGGCTCCCTGGCCTGGCGCAACGACGGCGAGCGCGAGGTGGTGTGGACCATCGACACGGCCCACCCGATCGCCCGCGGCGTGCCGAACCCCTTCGTCATCGAGACGCAGGAGATGTACGGCGAGCCGTTCGACGTGCCCCCGCCCGGGGAGCTGGTGTTCATCAGCTCCTTCGCCGGCGGTGAGGTGTTCCGCTCGGGCATGACGTGGCAGCGCGGCCGCGGCCGGGTCTTCTACTTCTCCCCCGGCGACCAGGAGTACCCGGTGTACCTGCACCCGCACGTGCGCACGGTGCTGGGCAACGGCGTGCGCTGGGCGCACCAGCCGGACGTGGAGCGGGTCGTGCCGTCGGTGTCCAACCCGCAGCGGGACTGGTTCACCTCCTGAGCGGGGGGGGGGGGGGGGGGGGGGGGGGGCGCGGGCGGCGCGCGGGGCGCGGGCCCGCGCCGGCCCGAGCCGGCCCGCGACCCGCCCCCCCCCCCCCCCCCCGCGCCCCCCCCCCCCCCCCCCCCCCCCCCCCCCCCCCCCCCCCCCCCCCCCCCCCCCCCCCCCCCCCCCCCCCCCCCCCCCCCCCCCCCCCCGCGCTCGGACCCGCGCAGACCCCTCGGACCGGCCGGGACCCGTTCAGACCTGCACGGCCAGCAGCGGCACGAGGCGCTCGGCGTCGGTGAGCGCGCCGTGCTGGCCGACCAGCCGCAGCGCCTCCGGCCGCATCCGGGCGGAGTCGACGACGGCGAACTCGCTCGCGGCGACGACGAGCACGTCGCCGATGCGGGGCGCCACCCGCTCCTCCACGTCGCCGAACCACCCGGCGGCGACGGCCTCGGCGCGCTCGAGGACGAGCGCGCGCCCGGCCAGGCGCTCGCGCCAGCGGGCGGCCACCTGCGGCGCGGCCCCGGGCTCGCAGTACAGCTGGGTGACCCGGGGCTCGCCGCCGACGTGCCGGACGCCGGCGCGGAGCTCCGGTTCGCGGGCGACGTCGACGCGGGCGTCCGGGCCGACGTCGACCATGCCGTGGTCGGCGGTCACCACGAGCAGGGTGCCGCGCGGCAGGCGGCGCGCGAGGTCGGCCAGCGCGGCGTCCACCCGCTCCAGCTCCTGCGTCCACTCCCACGACCCGACGCCGTGGGCGTGGCCCGTGGCGTCGAGCTTGCCCCAGTAGACGTACGTCAGGGCCGGCCGGCCGGCGCGCGCGGCGGCGGCGAGGGCGTCGACGCCGGCGCCGGTGCGGGCGTCCAGGCGCTCGGGGGTGCCGACGAAGCGCCCGCCGCGCAGGGCGGCCTCGGTGAGCCCGGAGCCGTCGAAGTGGGGCGGCGCCACGCGCGTCACGTCGACGCCGGCGGCGGCCACCCGCTGGAACCACGTGGTGCGCGGCTGCCAGCGGCGCGGGTCGACGGCGGGGTCCCAGGCCAGCTCGTTGAGCAGCGCGTCGCGGTCGGGGTCGAGGACCTCGTAGCCGACGAGGCCGTGCCCCCCGGGCGCCAGGCCGGTGCCGAGCAGGCCCATGCTCGTGGCCGTGGTGGAGGGGAAACCGGAGGACAGGACCGCGGCGCCCGCGTCGGCGCGCCAGCGGCGCAGGGCCGGCGCGTGCCCGGACCGCTCGTCCACCGCGAGCTCGCCCATCCCGTCGACGAGGACGAGGCACGTCCGCGCCGCCGCCGGCAGGTCGAGCGCCGGCTCGGCCGCGGGCCCGTCCGCGAGCTCGCCGGCCGCGGAGGTGTCCACGCCGAGGCTCGCGGCGACGGCGGGCAGCAGCCCGGACAGCGACCCGCGCCCGTAGGGCGGGGCGTCCGGCAGGGCCGCGGCGGGCGGCGGGGTGCGCGCTCCGGGGCTCGTCACCGGGCGGTGGCCGCCGACAGCGCGCGGGCGAAGTCCTCGGCGGCCGCGACCGCGTCGGCGCCCTCGGCGGCGCCGGCGATGCGCACGGTGAGGTCGTCGCCGGTCAGCGAGCCCGTGTAGCCGTGGTCGGCCTCGCAGTCCGGGTCCGGGCAGGAGGCCGGCTCCAGGTCCACCCGGTGCAGCGCGCCCCAGCCCAGCGTCAGGCTGACCTCGGCGGGCACGTCGCCGGCGGCGTGCTCGGCGGGCCGGGTGACCACGCGCGAGACGACGACGGAGTGCACGCGCTCCAGCGGCACCGACTCCGTCGAGCACACGGCGTACGGCTGCGGGGAGGTGTCGTCGGGGCCGTGGTCGTCGGCGTGGGCGACGACGAGCCGGGTGGGCGTGGTGACGAGGACGGTGACGTGCCGGCGCACCTCCTCGGCGTCGAAGGTGGTCTCCGGGTGCACGAGGTGGGCTCCGACGGGCTGGCCCGCCACCGCGGTGCGCAGGGCGTCGGCGACGAGGGCCGGGTAGTAGCCGGCCCGCTCGACGTCGGCCAGCAGCTGCGGGGGCAGGTCGTGCCTGCCGCCGGCCGCCTCGCCGTGGCCGGGGCTGCGGGGGGACAGGCGTTCGCGCACGGGCCCATCCTCCCCCACCCCGGGCCCGTCCGTCACAGCGGCAGCGTGCGCCGGTCGGGGTCGGCGCGCCCCTGCGGCGGCGCCAGGACGACGACGGCGTCCAGGACGGCCGCGCCGCGCTCGGCGACGAGGACGGGCGACAGGCGCAGCTCGGCGACCTCGGGCAGGTGGTCGGCGAGCACGGAGACGCGGGCGACGACGTCCTCGAGGGCGGCCACGTCGAGGGCGGGCGCGCCGCGGTGGCCGAACAGCTTGGGGGCGGCCTTGACCGAGCGCACGAGGTCGGCGACGTCGACGTCGGTCAGCGGGGGGATGCGGTAGCCGACGTCGCCCAGGAGGTCGACGGGGTCGCCCTCGACGCCGAAGCGGACGACGGGCCCGAAGAGGGGGTCCTCGCTGCTGGCCACGAGGCAGGGCACCCCCAGCGGCGCCATGGGCTGCACGACGAGGGTGTCGGCGGCCTCCCCGAGCGCGGCGCGCATCTCGGCCACGGCGGTGCGCAGGGCCTCGGGTCCGGCCAGGCCCAGCCGCACGCCGCGCAGGTCCTGGCGCCCGGCCAGCTCCTCGCCGACGGTCTTCAGGGCCAGGGGCCAGCCGAGCCGCTCCGCGGCCGCCAGGGCCTCCTCGACGCCGTGGACCTCCTCGCGGGGCAGGACCTCGACGCCGACGGCGGCGAGCAGCCGCACGGCGGTGGCGCGCGGCAGCTCGACGCCGTCGGGGTGCTCGGCCAGGGCGTCCTCGACGACGGCGCGGGCGGCGTGCAGGTCCACCCCCTCGGGGGTCACGAGGTGACCGGGGTCCTTGCGGCGCCAGTGCGCGTAGCGCACGACCGCCGCGAGCGCCCGGACGGCGTCCTCGGGCGTGGGGTAGGAGGGCACGACGTGGCCCTCGCCGGCGCCGGGGTCGTCGGCGCCGCCGGCTCCCCCGCCCGCTCCCCCGCCGGCGCCCCCGACGCGGGAGGCGGACACCGAGCGGGTGCCGAGGAAGCAGGTGACGCACGTCTTGCCGCCCTCGGCGGCCGTGCGGGCCACGGCGGCGGCCACCTGCGCGTCCACGGCCGCGGTGGGCGGCACCCAGCTGGCCACGACGGCGTCGACCTCGGGGTCGGCGAAGGCGGCCCGCAGCGCCTCCGTGAACTCCTCGGCGCCGGCCTCCGGGTGCACCGAGCGCGGCCCGTGGACCACGCGCAGGCCCCAGCTGACGCAGGCGTCCGCGGCCAGGGTCTCCAGGGCGTCGGAGTTGCCGACGACGGCGACCCGCGAGCCCTGCGGCAGGGGCTGCTGCACGGCGACCTGGGCGACGTCGAAGAGCTGGTGGACGTTCTCCACCCGGATGACGCCGGCCTGGCGCAGCATGTTCTCCACGGCCTCGAAGGGCACCCGGGAGGCGCGCACGGCGTGCCCGGGCGGCACCCCGAAGCCGGAGGCGCCGGACTTGACGACGACGACGGGCTTGCGCCGGGCCAGGCGGCGCGCCACGCGGCTGAACTTGCGCGGGTTGCCGATGCTCTCCAGGTACAGCCCGACGGCGGCGGTGGCCTCGTCGTCGTGCCAGAACTGCATGAGGTCGTTGCCGGAGACGTCGGCGCGGTTGCCGGCGGAGACGAACGTGGACACGCCCAGCCCGCGCCGCTGCACCGAGGACAGGACGGTCAGGGCCAGCGCCCCGGACTGGCTGAACAGCCCGAACCGGCCGGCGGGCGGCATGTCCTGGGCCAGGGAGGCGTTCAGCCGCACGGCCGGGTCGGTGTTGAGGACGCCGAAGGAGTTGGGGCCGACCACGCGCATGCCGTTGGCGCGGGCGATGCGGACCAGCTCGCGCTGCAGGGCCAGGCCCTCCGGGCCGGTCTCGGCGAAGCCGCTGGAGACGACGACCAGGCCCCGCACGCCCGTGGCGGCGCAGTCGCCGACGATGTCGACGACGGCGGCCGGCGGGACGGCGACGACGGCCAGGTCGGCGGGGCCGGGCAGGTCGCGCACCGAGCGCAGGACGGGCACGCCCAGCAGCTCCTGGCCGGGGGCGGCGTCGGCGTTGACGGCGTGCAGGGCGCCGGTGAAGCCGCCGGCGACGAGGTCGGCCAGCAGCCGGTGGCCCACGGAGCCGACGTCGCGGCTGGCGCCGACGACGACGACGGAGGACGGCGAGAGCAGGGCGGTGACGCTGCGGGCCTCGGCGCGCTGCTCGCGCGCGCGCATGACGTCCAGCGAGCGCTCGGTAGGGTCGATGGCGAAGGAGACCTCCAGGACGCCGTCGGAGTAGCCCTGGCGCACCTCGAAGCCGGCCTCGCGGAAGACGGCGATCATCTTGGCGTTCTGCGGCAGCACGTCGGCGGTGAAGCGCTGCACGCCGCGCTCGCGGGCCGCGGCGGCCAGGTGCTCCAGCAGCACCGAGCCGAGCCCGCGGCCCTGGTGGGCGTCGGAGATGTTGAAGGCGACCTCGGCGGCGCGCGGGCGCCCGGGGCGCGGCGGGGCGGCGTCGTAGCGGGCGATGCCGACGATGTCGTCGCCGACGGTGGCCACGAGGGCGACCCGCTCGGCGTGGTCGACGTGCGTGAAGCGGGTCAGGTCGCGCTCGGACAGGCGCGGCATGGGCGCGAAGAAGCGCAGGTAGCGCGACTCCTCGGACTGGCGGGAGTGGAAGGCGGCCACGGCGTCGGCGTCGGAGGGCCGGATGGGCCGCACGTGGGCGGTGCCGCCGTCGCGCAGGGCGACGTCGGCCTCCCAGCGGGTCGGGTAACCCACCGGCGGCGACGTCATGGCCGCGATCGTAGTGGCCGCCCGCGCGCCGGTCCCGTGGGGAGCGCGCCGCGCGGGTGGCCCGCGCGCCGGCCCCGGGCGGCGGGCAGGATCGGGCGCGTGGAGCTCTCGGAGGTGCTGCGCCGGCGGCGGATGGTGCGCCGCTACACGGGCGAGCCGGTGGCGCGGGCGCAGCTGGGCCGGGTGCTGGCGGCGGCGCTGCGGGCGCCGTCGGCGGGCGGCAGCGAGGGCCGCGACCTGCTGGTGCTGCGCGGGGCCGAGCGCGACGCGTTCTGGGAGCTGACGGCCCCACCGGGTCCGGCCGACGCGTGGCTGACCGGGATGCGCACGGCGCCGGTGGTGGTCCTGGCCCTGTCCGACCCGGGCGCCTACGCCGCCCGCTACGCGCGTCCGGACAAGCGGGCCGACACCCGGCCCGGGCGCGGCAGCGCGTCGTGGTCGGTCGACTGGCCGGACGTGGACACGGGCATGGCGGCGCTGCTGGTGCTGCTGGCGGCGGTCGACGAGGGCCTGGGCGCGTGCCTGGTGGGGGTGCCGGCGCACGCGCACGACGCGGTGCGCGAGTCGTTCGGCGTGCCCGCGGACCGGCGGGTGGTGGCGGCGCTGACGATCGGGCACCCCGCTCCCGCGAGCGCCCCCGCCAGCGCCCCCGCGGGCGGGTCCGGGGGTGCTCCCGCGCGGGCCCGGCGCACCCTGGCGGACACCGCGCACGACGGCCGGTTCGGCGTGCCCTGGGACGGCTGAGCGCGCCGGAGGCGGCAGGATGGCGGCCATGCCCCGCAGCAGGACCCGCAGCACCCCCGCGCCCGCGACCCCCGAGCGGATCGTCGACATCGACGTCGAGCAGGAGATGCAGGGGGCGTTCCTGGAGTACGCCTACTCGGTCATCTACTCCCGCGCGCTGCCGGACGCCCGCGACGGCCTGAAGCCGGTGCAGCGGCGGATCCTGTTCATGATGCAGGACATGGGCCTGCTGCCGGAGCGGGGCCACGTGAAGTCGGCGCGCGTCGTCGGCGAGGTGATGGGCAAGCTGCACCCGCACGGCGACGTCGCCATCTACGACGCGCTGGTGCGCCAGGCGCAGGCGTTCACGATGCGGGTGCCGCTGGTCGACGGGCACGGCAACTTCGGCTCCCTGGACGCCGGCCCGGCGGCGCAGCGCTACACCGAGGCGCGGATGACGCCGGCGGCGCTGCTGATGACGGGCGGGCTGGACGAGGACGTCGTCGACTTCGTCCCCAACTACGACGACCGCCTCACCGAGCCGGGCGTGCTGCCGGCGGCGTTCCCGAACCTGCTCGTCAACGGCGCCAGCGGCATCGCGGTCGGGATGGCGACGAACATGCCGCCGCACAACCTCGGCGAGGTCGTCGCGGCCGCCCGCCACCTCATCGCGCACCCGGACGCGGACCTGCCGCAGCTCATGCGGTTCGTGCCGGGCCCGGACCTGCCCACGGGCGGGCGGGTCGTGGGCCTGGAGGGCATCCGCGACGCCTACGCCACCGGCCGCGGCACGTTCCGCACGCGCGCGACCACGCGGGTGGAGAACGTCACGGCGCGGCGCAAGGGCATCGTCGTGACGGAGCTGCCCTACGGGGTGGGCCCGGAGCGGCTGACGGAGAAGATCAAGGAGCACGTGCAGGCCAAGCGCCTGCAGGGCGTGGCCGACGTCGTCGACCTGTCCGACCGCACCCGCGGCCTGCACCTGGTGGTGGAGGTGAAGAACGGGTTCGTGCCGGAGGCGGTGCTGGAGCAGCTGTACCGGCTGACGCCGATGGAGGAGTCCTTCGGCATCAACAACGTCGCGCTGGTGGACGGCCAGCCGCGCACGCTGGGCCTGAAGGAGCTGCTGGAGGTGTTCGTCGCGCACCGCCTGGAGGTGGTGCGGCGGCGCACGCGGTTCCGGCTGGGCCGGGCGGAGGAGCGCCTGCACCTGGTGGACGGCCTGCTCGTGGCGATCGTCGACATCGACGAGGTCATCCAGATCGTGCGCACCTCCGACGACGCGGCCACCGCGCGCGGGCGCCTGGAGCAGGTGTTCGACCTGTCGAGCACGCAGGCCTCCTACATCCTGGAGATGCAGCTGCGGCGGCTGACGCGGTTCTCCCGCATCGAGCTGGAGCGCGAGCAGGCGCAGCTGAACGCCACGATCAGCGAGCTGCGCGCGGTGCTGGCCGACGAGCAGCGGCTGCGGCGCATCGTCTCCGACGAGCT
The DNA here is from genome assembly GCF_050871905.1 of Kineococcus haloalkalitolerans. Classification (NCBI taxonomy): domain Bacteria; kingdom Bacillati; phylum Actinomycetota; class Actinomycetes; order Kineosporiales; family Kineosporiaceae; genus Kineococcus; species Kineococcus haloalkalitolerans. The sequence goes on along the minus strand of NZ_JBJLSH010000044.1, from coordinate 21,473 downwards.
GGCCGAGGTCGCCGCCAAGCACGGCACGCCCCGGCGCACGGTCCTGCTGGCCTCGGCCGGCCCGTCGGCGGTCGGCTCGGCCACCGCGCTGGAGGTGGCCGACGACCCGTGCACGGTGCTGCTGTCGTCCACGGGGCTGCTGGTGCGCACCGCGGGCGTGGAACCGCTGGGCACCGAGGGCCGGCGCACCAAGCACGACCTCGTGGTCTCGCTGGCGCCGGCCACCGCGCGCGGGCACGTGGGGGTGCTGACCTCCCGCGGCCGGCTGGTGCGGGTGCCGGTGCTGGACCTGCCGGTGCTGCCGCCCACCGAGGGCCGGCCGGGCCTGTCCGGCGGGGTGGCGGTCAAGGAGTTCGTGACGCTGTCCAAGGGCGAGCGGGTGCTGGCGGTGGTGCCGCTGCCGGTGGCGGGCGTGGAGGACCCCGACGACCAGGGGTTCGCGCTGGCCACGGCGGCGGGCGTCGTCAAGCGCGTCGTGCTCGAGCCGCTGGGCGCGCGCGAGGAGGTCGACGTCATCGCGCTCAAGCAGTTCTCGGCGCGGGTGAGCGACGAGGTGGTGGCGGCCGTGCAGCTGACGACCGGCGAGGAGGAGCTGGTGCTGGTCTCCTCCGACGCGCAGCTGCTGCGCTTCCCGGCCGCGCTGGTGCGCCCGCAGGGGCGGGGGGCCGCCGGGGTGGCGGGCATGCGGCTGGCGCCGGGCGCCCGGCTGGTCTCGATGACGGCCGTGGACCCCGCCGACCCGGACGCCGTCGTCGTGACGGTGGCGGGCGACTCCGGCGCCCTGCCCGGCACCCAGCTGGGGTCGGCGAAGGTGACGCCGCTGGCGGAGTACCCGCCCAAGGGCCGCGCCACCGGCGGGGTGCGCTGCCACCGCTTCGCCCGCGGCGAGGACGTCCTGCTGCTGGCCTGGGCCGGGCGCGGGCCCGCGGAGGCCGCCACCCCCACGGGCACGGCCGTCGCGCTGCCGACGGTGCCGGGGCGCCGGGACGGCTCGGGCACGGCGCTGGACAAGCCCGTCGCCGCGGTGGCCGGCCCGCCGGTGCCGTGACGGCCACCGGGGAGCGCCCCGCGCGGGCGGCGCGCGCGGACGGGCGGTCGCGGGTCCTGACGGCCCTGACGGCCGCGCGCCCGCTGGCCTCCGCGGCCGGGCTGCTGGCGGTGTGGCTGGTCGCGGTCGTCGGGGCGATGACGGTGTCGCTGGCGACCCTGCCGGTGGACCTGGGCCCCGACTACGCCCACCTGGACGGCTACCCGCTGCCGGTGCAGGCGCTGGTGCGCTGGGACGCCAACCACTACCTGGCGATCGCGCAGGACGGCTACACCCAGGTCATCCAGCCGGCGTTCTACCCGCTGTACCCGCTGCTGGTGCACGTCGTGGCCGCTGCGGGCGTGGACGTCGTCTGGGCGGGGCTGGCCGTCAGCTGGGCGGCGGCGCTGGCGGCCCTGGTGTGCCTGCGGGCCCTGGCGGGGGACTTCTTCGCGACCCGCCCGCGCGCGGACGACCCGTCGGGCGAGGTGCGCGCGCGGCGGGCCGTGCTGCTGCTCCTCGTCGCGCCGGGGGCGTTCTTCCTGGCCTGCTTCTACACCGAGGCGCTGTTCTGCGCCCTGGCGTTCGGGGCGTTCCTGGCCGCCCGCCGGGGCCGCTGGTGGGCGGCGTGCCTGCTGGTGGGGCTGCTGACGGCCACCCGCCTGCCGGGGCTGGCCGTGGCCGGCGCCGTGGCGGTGGAGCACCTGGCCGCCAAGGGGGTGCTGCGCGAGCGCTCGCTGCGCGGCCTGGACCGCTCGACGTGGTGGTTCCTGCTGGCGCCCGCGGGGTTCGCGGCGTGGGTGGCCTGGTGCGCGGTGGCGCTGGGCGACCCGCTGGCGATGTTCCACGCCTACGACCACGGGTGGGCGTACCAGGTGTTCGACCCGAACGTCGCCGGCACGGTGTGGCGCGAGCTGGTGCGGCTGGCGGGCTTCGCCACCGACCCGGCGGGCGTGGACTGGACGATGCTGTTCCGCTACGGCGTCGGCACGGTGACGTGGCTGGTGTGCCTGGCGGTGACGCTGCTGTCGGTGCGGCGGCTGCCGGTCAGCTTCACGGCCCTGTCGCTGGCGACGCTGCTGCTGGTCTCGCTCAACAGCAACCTGCAGGCGGTCAACCGCTACGTGCTCGTGCTGTTCCCCGTGGCGTTCGCGCTGGCCGGCTCGCGACGGCTGGCCGCCGAGCACCGGTTCGCGGTGCCGGTGCTCGCCTCGACGACGGTGGTGGTGCTCAGCGCCGTGCTGTTCACGCACGGCAAGTGGGTGGGCTGAGAGACCCGCGCGCGGTCGCCGGGGGCTGGTCCGCGCGGGCCCCGCGGGGGTAGGTGTGGGGCGTGGACAGCCACCGGCCCAGCGCCCCCGACCGCACCTACCTGGCGTCCCTGCGCGCCGCGACCGAACTGGCCGCGGCGCGCGCGGAACCGCTCGCCAGCGCCTTCGACGGCGCGCCGGAGGACGTGCGCGCCGCCGTGGAGGCCGCCGTGGAGGCCGTGGGCGGCGACCTGGTGGCCCTCAGCCACGACCTGCACGCCCACCCCGAGGAGGGTTTCGCCGAGCACCGCTCGGTGCGGGCGCTGGCGGACCTGCTGGCGCGGCACGGCGTGGACGCGCAGGTGGGCGTGCACGGGCTGGACACGGCGCTGCGGGCCTCGGCCGGGCGCGGCGGGGGCCCCGTCGTCGCCGTCCTGGCCGAGTACGACGCGCTGCCGGGCGTGGGGCACGGCTGCGGGCACAACGTCATCGCCGCCACGGCCGTGGGCGCCTTCCTCGGGCTGCGCGCCGCGCTGGAGGCGGGGTCGGTCACCGGCACGGCGCTGCTGCTGGGCACGCCGGCCGAGGAGGGCGGCGGCGGCAAGGAGCTGATGGCCCGCGCCGGCGCCCTGGACGGGGTGGACGTGGCGGTGATGCTGCACCCGTTCAGCTACGACGTGGCCGTGCAGCCGTTCCTGGGCCGCCGGCAGGTGCGCGTCACGTACCGCGGCGTCGCCGCGCACGCCTCGGCGCAGCCGTTCATGGGCCGCAACGCCCTGGACGCCGTGGTCGCCGGGTACCAGGGCGTCGCGATGCTGCGCCAGCACGTCCCGCCGAGCGACCGCGTGCACGGGATCGTCCTGGACGGCGGGCAGCGGCCGAACGTCGTGCCCGAGCGCGCGGTCGCCGAGTACTACGTGCGCTCGGCGGCGCCGGCCACGCTGGCGGACCTGTGCGACCGGGTGGAGAAGGTCCTGGTGGCGGCCGCGGCGATGACGGGGTGCGGGTACGAGCTGGAGTGGGACCGCCAGCCGGCGTACCTGCCGATCCGGGCGAACCTGGAGCTGGCGGCGCGCTGGAGCGAGCACCAGCGCCGCCGCGGGCGCACCGCCCTGCCGCCGGGCGTGGTGCCGGAGTCGCTGGCCGGTTCCACCGACCTCGGCAACGTCAGCGTCCGGGTGCCGGCGATCCACCCGATGCTGGCGGTCTCCGGGCCCGAGGAGTCCCTGCACACCAGCGGCTTCGCGGCGGCCGCTGCCTCCCCCGCCGCCGACGCCGCCGTGCTCGACGGGGCCGTCGGGCTGGCGCTCACGGGGCTCGACGTGCTGGCCGACCCGTCGCTGCTGGAGGCGGTGCGCGCGGAGTTCGAGGCCGCCGGGGGTGTGCTGGACGTCGAGGACTTCCTGTCCTGACGGGTGGGCCGGGGCGGTGCGCCCCGGCCCACGCCGTTCAGGCGCGGACGCCCGACTCCTGCGTCCCGCGGGGGGCCGGCAGGGCGCCGGCCGGGACGGTGACGTCCTGGGAGCTCGCGGGAACCGCACCGTCGCGCAGGTCGATGACCCGCGCGGGCACCGGCGCGGGGACGGCGACCGCGGAGCGGCGACGGCCCCGCCACCACACCACCACGGGGGCGGCGCAGGTCGCGGCGGTGACGAGCATCCAGAAGTGCAGCGTCGGGTACGTGTTCCCCCGCAGCAGCCCGACGGCGACGCACGCGAGCGCGAAGACCACCCACAGCAGGTGCACCCGGAACGTGCGCAGCGAGTCGCCCGAGGACAGCCGCCCCTTGGCCGTCACCTTGTACGCCAGCGGCCGGCCGGTCAGCTGCGCGAAGCCCGCCGCCAGGTAGACGGGCGCGGTCACCAGGTTGAGGAACAGCCCCGCGGTGCCCCACGAGCGGCGCTCGTGCTCGACGAGGTTGAAGCGGCGCAGCCAGAACCCCACGGCGAGGCTGGCGGCGGTGCTCGTCAGGAACAGCAGCAGCCAGGGGGCCAGCTGCAGGCGGGAGGAGCTGACCCCGCCGACGAGGTAGAGGGCGCTCAGCGCGTTGCCCATGAGCCAGGTGAGCGCCACGGAGGGGTAGAAGAACTGCAGGGAGGCGAAGCTGACGCGCTGTCCCCACGACAGGGTGCGCAGGGCGCGGGGCGTGCGGCGGGTGGCGATCTCGAAGATGCCGTACGCCCAGCGGCGCTGCTGCGAGAAGAAGTCGGTCCAGGTGGACGGTCCCTCGCCGGCCGTGAGGACGTCCGGGGTGTAGACGCCGCGCCAGCGGTTGCCCGTGGCGGGGTTGACCGCCGCGGCGACCTCCATCGCCGTCAGGTGGTCCTCGATGATGCAGTCCTGGTAGCCGCCGATCTGCTGCCAGGCGCTCGGCCGGTAGGCGTGGTTGGTGCCGATGAGCACCGCCGCGCCGAGCGCGTTGGCGCCGCGCTGGACGATGCCGTGGAAGGAGTACGCCAGCTCCGCGCTGCCCTTGGCGACGATCCCGTCCCGCTCCGCGTTGGCGTACACCTGCGGCGCGACGACGAAGGCGACGTCGGGGTCCTCGAAGTAGCCCAGGACGCGCTCGAGGAAGTCGTCGCTGTCCAGCGGCGTGTGGTCGGGGTCCATCTGCGTGACGACGTCGTACTCGTGCTCGTGAGCCGCGCGCCAGGCGTTGTGGTTGCCGTGCTTGGTGCGGGCGCGGAAGGGACCGGACTCCGTGTTCCACTGCGGCACACCGGCACGGCTGAAGTGCTTGATGCCGAGCTCGGCGCAGCGCGCCCGCACGGCCGGGTCGTCCCCCTCGTCGAGCACCCAGGCGTCGACGTGCCCGTCGTAGCGCTGGTCGAGGAACTTCAGCAGCGTCCGCTCGACGACCTCCCAGGGTTCCTTGGAGGGCACGACGGTGGTGAGCATGGCGACGCGCAGACCGCTGCGGGGCACCACCGGGACGGGGTCGACGGCGCGGACGGCGAAGTTCACCGTCGACAGGGTTCCCAGCAGCTGGACGACCTGCAGACCGAGGATCATGACGACGCCGAGGACGGAGGCGACCTGGTAGGCCAGGGCGTGGCCGGACAGCACCGGCAGGTGCGACGGCCAGGCGAGGTAGGTGCAGAACGCGAGGACGAGAGCGGCGTGACCGACGCCGAGCGCGGTCACGGTCGCGCGCTCACGGGTGGACAGGACGCGGCGGAAGCGCACGCGCCCGGTGCTGGGTGTCAGCGGCCCGGCGATCCGGGACGCGTCGTGGTACTGCTCGACGGACATGGGGACTCCTGCGGTGGTGGATTCCCCACGACGGTGACCCGCGCCGGTGCGGCACCGTGACGGATCGTCGACGGCGTCCCCCGAACGCGCGAGCGCGGCACCCGAACAGCGCACCCGCGCAGTGACGACCAGTCACCCGCCCGGAGCCGGACGGGCGCCGGCGGCCGGCCCCCGTCCCGCTCCCGTCAGCGCGGCGGCTGCCGGCGTCCGAGCAGCCGCTGGAGCACCTTGCCGACGACCGCTCCCTTGAGCAGACCCTTGAGCATCCCCACGACGACCTCCCTGTCCCCGCGCCGCCCGGGCGGCGGCGTGCCCCCACGGTGGGGCACGGGCGGGCGGTGCGCGAGCCGGGGCGTTGACCGGCGGGCGGACGGCTGGGTAGCGTCGCCCTGAAAGGTTTCAGCTCCCAGGACAGCGAGGTCCGACGCCGATGACCGCCACCGCCACCTCCACCTCCCCCGCACCCGCGCCGGTCACGGACTGGCGGGCGCGCATGGTCGCCGCCGTCGACGACCACGCGGGCGCCCCGCTGCTGCGCGGCGCGTTCCGCCTCGAGGAGGGCCACGGCGCGGTGCGCCGCGCCGCGCTGCACGTCACCGCGCTCGGCGTCGTGGAACCCGTCCTGGACGGCGTCCCCGTCTCCGACGAGGTCCTCACCCCGGGCTGGTCCAGCTACGAGTGGCGGCTGCGCCACCGCACCCACGACGTGACCAGCCACCTCGGCGGCGCCGGGGCGGGCGGTGAGCACGTGCTGGGCCTGGCGCTGGGCCGCGGCTGGGCCGTCGGCCGCCTCGGCTGGACCGGCCGCAGCGGCTTCTACGCCGACCGCCCCGCCGCGCTGGCGCAGCTGGAGGTGGAGTTCGCCGACGGCCACCGCCAGGTCGTGGCCACCGACGCGACGTGGACGGCGGGTCCTTCGGCGGTGCTGGCCAACGACCTGTACGACGGGCAGACCGTCGACGCGCGCCGCTCCCCCGGCGGCTGGGCCGTCCCCGGCGCTCCCGCCGACGGGTGGGGGCCCGTCGAGGAGGTGCCGTTCGACACCGGGCGGCTGACCGCCCACGCCGGCCCGCCCGTGCGCCGGCAGGAGGTCGTGCGCCCGGTGCGGGTGTGGACCTCCCCGGCCGGTGAGCTGCTGCTGGACGTGGGGCAGAACCTCGTCGGCTGGCTGCGCCTGCGCGTGCGCGGCGAGGCCGGGCAGGAGGTCGTCGTCCGCCACGCCGAGGTCCTCGAGCGCGACGAGCTGGGCGTCCGGCCGCTGCGCTCGGCGGCCGCCACCGACCGGTTCGTGCTGTCGGGCGGCGACGACGAGTTCGAGCCCACGTTCACCTTCCACGGGTTCCGCTACGCCGGGCTGACCGGCTGGCCCGGCGGTGAGGAGGACCTGCGCCGCGCGGTGGACGCCGGTGACGTCGAGGCCGTCGTCGTCCACTCCGACCTGCGCCGCACCGGGACGTTCGCGTGCTCGCACGAGCTGCTGGAGCAGTTCCACCGCAACGTCGTCCGGGGGCTCCGCGGGAACTTCCTCGACGTCCCCACCGACTGCCCGCAGCGTGACGAGCGCCTGGGCTGGACCGGGGACCTGTCGGCGTTCGCGCCGACCGCGGCGTACCTGTACGACGTGTCGGGGTTCCTGCGGGACTGGCTGGCCGACCTGCGCGCGGAGCAGCGCGCCGCCGACGGGATGGTCGCCTTCGTCGTCCCCGACGTGCTGAAGTTCCAGGACCGGCCCGGTGGTCTGCCGGCGCAGGAGTCGACCGCCCTGTGGAGCGACGCGGCGGTGTGGGTGCCGTGGGCGCTGTGGCAGGCGTACGGCGACCGGGAGGTGCTGGCGGAGTCGTTCACCTCGATGGCTGCCCACGTCGACCGCGTCGAGTCGCTGCTGTCGCCGACGGGGTTGTGGGACACCGGGTTCCAGTTCGGCGACTGGCTGGACCCGCAGGCGCCGCCCGAGGACCCGTTCCGGGCGCGGGCGGACCCGGGCGTGGTGGCGACGGCGTGCGCGTTCCGCAGCGCGCACCTGGTGGCGCAGGCCGCCGCGCTGCTGGGCCGCGACGGCGACGCGCAGCGGTACGGGGCGCTGGCCGAGCGGCTGCGCACCGCCTTCGGCGAGCACTACGTGGGGCAGGACGGCACCGTCACCAGCGACTGCCCGACCGTGTACGCGCTGGCGGTCGTCTTCGGGCTGCTGGACGGCGGGGTGCGCCAGCGCGCCGGGGACCGGCTGGCGGAACTGGTCGCCGGCGCCGGCCACCGCATCGCCACGGGTTTCGCCGGCACCCCGTTCGTCACCGACGCCCTCACCCTCACCGGGCACCTGGACGACGCCTACCGCCTGCTGCTGCAGACGGAGTGCCCCTCGTGGCTGTACCCGGTGACGATGGGCGCGACGACGGTGTGGGAGCGCTGGGACTCGATGCTGCCGGACGGCACGGTGAACCCCGGGGAGATGACGAGCTTCAACCACTACGCCCTCGGCGCGGTCGCGGACTGGGTGCACCGCACCGTCGCCGGCCTGGCGCCGCTGGAACCGGGCTACCGGCGCTCCCTGGTGGCGCCGCGCCCGGGCGGCGGGCTCACGTGGGCGCGCGGCGCCCTGGAGACCCCGCACGGACGCCTGGCCGTCGCCTGGGAGCTGGACGAGGCGCGGGGGCTGGTCGTGGACGTGGAGGTGCCACCGGGCACGAGCGCGCTGCTGCGCCTGCCCGGCCGCGACGACGAGGAGCTGGGAGCGGGCACCCACCGGGTCATCGCGCCCTCGCCGGCGGAGGGCTGAGGGCGCGGGCCGGGGCTCACAGGTCCCAGGGGTCCAGCGGGACGCCCCGCCAGACCCGGCGGCGGCCACCGGGACCGGCAGCCGCCTCCGCGCCCTCGCGCCGGTCGGTGGAGTCCCACACGTGCACCGGGGTGGCGGTGGCGTCGGCGGCGGGCCAGCCGGGGTCGCCGTGGTGGACGAACCCCGTCCAGGCGTCGACCACCCGCCGCGACAGGCGCGCCGCCGCCGGTGTGGGCCACACCCCCGGCACCCGCGGCCCCACGAGCGGCAGGCGCCGGGCCAGCTCCAGCACGGGGACCGCGTGCAGCAGCACGTCCCACCCGTCGGGGTTGCCGAACGCGAACGGCAGGTCGACCGCGTGCGCCGCGCCCAGGCGGAACCCCAGCCCGGGGCTGCGCCAGGCGAAGCGGGAGGAGAACGTGCGCCCCCCGCGCGCGGCGTGCCGGGCGGCGAAGCGGGTCGTCGGCTCGGCGAACACCGCGTCGGTCATCAGCGCGTCGGCGACGTCGCGCGGGGTGGCGGACGCGGGCAGCGCGGTCCGGTAGCGGGCGAAGCGCTCGGCGTCCAGGCGCGCGGCGAGCGCGAAGGCCGCCAGCTCGTCCTCGGTGCGCGCCGTCGGCCCCATCCCCGTGAGCGAGAACAGCCGCCACTCCTCGTCGTTGTGGCACACCAGCAGGTCCACGTCCGGGTCCCCGCCGGCGGCCGGGCCGTCGAACAGCGGCTCGGGCAGGAACTCCCCGCCGACGACGGGCACGTGGACGAGGCTGGCCGTGCCGCGGCGGGCCCGGCGCGCGGCGCTGGTGGCCTCGCGCTGCACGAGCTCGCTGGCGGCCAGCAGCCGCACCGGGGGCAGCCCCGCGAGCCCGGCGAACGTGGTGGGCACCCGCGCGGCGCGCGCCACCCGCCGCGCCACGTCGTCGGCGACGGCCGGGGTCACGGTGTCGCCGTACACGCTGTGCGCGACGGCGCGCCGGAACAGCCCGCGCGCCGACGGCGCGCACAGCAGCGCGGCGACCGACCCGGCGCCCGCGGACTCCCCCGCCACCGTCACCCGCGCCGGGTCGCCGCCGAACGCGGACACGTTGTCGCGCACCCACTCCAGCGCCGCGACCTGGTCGCGCAGGGCCCGGTCGTCGGGGGCGCCGGGCACGGCGAGGAACCCCTCGGCGCCCAGGCGGTAGTTCACGCTCACCACGAGCGTGCCTCGGCGCACGTGGGCGCGCGGGTGGTACGCCGGTGACGAGCCGGCCCCGGTGACGTAGGCGCCGCCGTGCACCCACACCAGGACGGGCCGCCCGTCCGGCGGGGCGGCGGGCACGGACGGGCCGGCGGGCGCGAAGACGTCCAGGGTCAGGTAGTCGCCGCCGGAAGCGGGCGTCCAGCCGTGCCCGGAGCGCGGGTCCTGCGGCGCCACCGGCGAGGGCGTGCGGGCCTCGCGGACCCCGCGCCAGGCCCGCACCGGCTGCGGGGCCTGGAAGCGGTACCGGCCCACGGGCGGTGCGGCGTACGGCAGGCCGCGGAAGGCCTCGACCCCGTCGACGGGGTCCAGCCCCCGCACGCGACCGCTCGTGGTGACGACGACCCTGCCCACCGGACCTCCTGCGCGACGACCCACGACGACGCGGCGAGGCTACGTCGACCCCGGACCGGTGGCGGGCAGCGCCCCCGGGCGGGCCTCAGAGCGCCAGGACCTCCGGGTCGGCCAGCGCGGCGACGGCGGCGCGCGCCGCGGCCGCGTCGTCGGAGGCCAGCGCGGCGGCGGCCAGGCGCCGGCAGTCCTCGAGCGTCGTGCGGGCCAGCGCGAAGCGGACGGCGGGCACGGCCGCGGGGGCCATCGACAGACTGCGCACGCCCAGGCCGACGAGGACGAGGGCCAGCAGCGGGTCGCGGGCCGCCTCGCCGCACACGCCGACGCTGCGCCCGGCCGCCGCCCCGGCCTCGCCCGTCAGGCCCACGAGCTGCAGCACGGCCGGCTGCCAGGGGTCCAGGAGGTCGGCCAGCTCACCGGCGAGGCGGTCGGCGGCCATCGTGTACTGGGTCAGGTCGTTGGTGCCGACGCTGACGAAGTCCAGCCCGGCGGCCAGCAGCGCGTCCGCGCGCAGCGCGGCCGCGGGGACCTCGACCATGGCGCCGACGACGCCCAGACCGGCGGCGCGCGCCCGCCCCGCGAAGTCGGCCGCCTCCGCGGGCGTGGAGACCATGGGCGCCATGACCCACGGCGTGGTGCCGGTGCGCTCGGCGGCCGCGGCCAGCGCGGTCAGCTGGTCGGTGAGCAGCTGCGGGTGGCGGCGGGCGGTGCGCAGGCCCCGCACGCCGAGGGCGGGGTTCTCCTCGGCCTCCACCTCGACGAAGGCCAGCGGCTTGTCCGCGCCGGCGTCCAGGGTGCGCACGACGACCTTGCGCTCGCCGAAGGCGCGCAGCACCCGCGCGTAGGCGTCGGTCTGCTCCTCGACGGTCGGGGCGCTCGCGCGCTCCAGGAAGAGCACCTCGGTGCGGAACAGGCCCACGCCCTCGACGTCGTGGGCGGCGGCGCGCTCGGCGTCCTCGACGGTGCCGACGTTGGCCAGCAGGGCGACGGCCGTGCCGTCGGCGGTGGCGCCGGGGCCGCCCGAGGCGTTCGCCAGGGCCTCGCGCACGGCGCGGCGGCGCTCCACCTCGGCGCGCACGTCCTCGCCGGGCTCGACGACGACGGTGCCCGCGCGGGCGTCCACGGCCACCGGCGCGCCCGGGCGCAGCCGCTGGGCGCCGGTCACCCGCACGACGCAGGGGACGTCCAGCTGGGCGGCGATGATCGCGGTGTGGCTGGTGGGGCCGCCCAGCTCGGTGACGATGCCGACGACCTTGGCCAGGTCCAGGGCGGCGGTGTCGGCGGGGGCGAGGTCGGCGGCCACGACGACCGAGGGGCCGGTCAGCTCGGGCACGCCGGGCTGGGCCAGGCCCAGGACGTGGGCGACGACGCGGTCGCGCACGTCGCGCAGGTCGGTGACGCGCTCGGCCAGGTAGGGACCGCTGGCGGCCAGGACGGCGCAGAAGCCCTCCACGGCCTCGTCGACGGCCGTGGCCGGGCCGGTGCCGGCGCGCAGCCGGCGCTCGACGTCGGCGAGCAGGCCGGGGTCCTCGGCCATGAGGGCGGTGGCGGCGAGCACGTCGGCGGTGGTGCCGCCGGCGGAGGCGGCGCGCTCGCGCAGCGTCGCGGCGACGGCCGCGAAGGCGGCCCGCACGGCCGCCAGCGCGGCCTCCGGGTCGGCCGGGGCGGCCTCGTCGGCCGGCGGGCGGGCGGCGGGGGCGACGAGGACGACGGAGCCCACCGCGGCGGACGTGCCCACGCCCACCCCGGTCAGGACGTCACCGGCGCCCGCGGCGTCGGCAGGGCTGGTCGGGGTGGGCGTGGTGGTCACGGCGGTGGGCTCCTTCGTCTCGCGCGGGGGGTGCGGGTGCTGCGGACGGCTCAGGCGTCGTGGTCGGTCTCGACCAGCTCGGCCAGCCGGTCCAGCGCCTCGTCGGCGCCCTCGCCCTCGGCGGTCAGCACGACGCGCTCGCCGTGCTGGGCGCCCAGCCCCATCACCATCAGGATGCTGCGGGCGTCGACGGGGTCGCCGCCGTCCTTGGCGATCGTCACGGGCAGGCCCGTGGCGGTGGCGGCCTGGACGAACAGCGAGGCGGGGCGGGCGTGCAGGCCCACGCGGGAACCGACGACGGCGGTGCGGGTGCTCACGGGGTTCTCCTCCGGTGCTCTGGGTCGGGGATCAGGCCGCGACGGCCTGGGCGTCGGTGCGCTCGGCGGCCGCGGGGGAACCGGCGCGGTGGAAGCCCTTGAAGGCGATGACCGCGGCGGCCGTGACGGCGGTGCCGACGAGGATGGCCAGCAGGTACAGCAGCGGCTGACCGACGAGGCCGAAGACGACCACGCCGCCGTGGGGGGCGCGCAGCGTGCTGCCGAAGGCCATCACCAGGCCGCCGGTGACGCCCGAGCCGATCATCGCGGCGGGCAGGATGCGCAGCGGCGCGGCGGCCGCGAACGGGATGGCGCCCTCGGTGATGAAGAACGAGCCGAGCAGGACCGCGGCCTTGCCGTTCTGCCGCTCCGCCTCGGTGAACAGGCGCTTGCGCACGAACGTGGCGACGGCGATGCCCAGCGGCGGGGTCATGCCGGCGGCCATGACGGCGGCCATGACGCGCAGCTCCACGGGGCTGCCGGAGCTGGCGGCCGCGGTGGCCAGGCCGGTGGTGGCGAACGTGTAGGCGACCTTGTTGATGGGCCCGCCCAGGTCGGCGGCCATCATGACGCCGAGGATGACGCCCAGCAGCACGATCCCGCTGCCGGACAGGGAGTTCAGGCCGTTGGTGAGGCTGTCCATGAGCCAGGCGAGCGGGCGGCCCAGGACAGCCAGCATGAGCCCGGCGGTGACGAGCGTCGCGACCAGCGGGATGACGACGACGGGCATGACGCCGCGCACCGCGTTGGGCACCTTGCGCCGCGCCAGCCACAGGGCGACGAAACCGCCGAGGAAACCGGCGACGAGGCCGCCGAGGAAACCGGCGCCCACGGCGACGGCGACCGAGCCGCCGACGAAACCGGGGGCGATGCCGGGGCGGTCGGCGATGCCGAAGGCGATGAAACCGGCCAGCACGGGCACCAGGAACCCGAACGCCGTGCCGCCGACGACGAACATCAGCCCGGCCCAGTCCTGGCGCGAGAGCGGGTCGAACCCGGCGATGAGGTCGTCGGCGGTGACGCTGACGATCTCGTAGCCGCCGAGCATGAACGACAGGGCGATGAGGATGCCGCCCGCGGCGACGAACGGGATCATGTAGCTGACACCGGTCATGAGCCACTGCCGCACGCGGGTGCCGACGCCGGCGCCCGCGGTGACCTTGGTGGCCAGCGCCGGGCCGCCGGCCACGGGCGCGCCGGGCACGTCGTCGCCCGGCTGCACGGCCGGCCCGCCGGTGCGGGCGGGGGCGGACTCGGCGGCGGCGACCGCGGCGGCGACGACCCCGGGGGCGTCGGCGACGGCCTTCTTCACGCCGACGTCGACGCTGGGCAGGCCCGCGAAGCGGCCCTTGTCGCGCACCTCGAGGTCGGCGGCGTAGATGACGCCGTCCGCGGCGGCGATGACGGCCGGGTCCAGGGGCGCCGAGCCGGCGGCCCCCTGCGTCTCGACGACGACCTCGTGACCGGCGGCCCTCCCCGCCTGCTCGAGGGCCTCGGCGGCCATGTACGTGTGGGCGATGCCCGTGGGGCACGACGTGATCGCGACGAACTTCATCGTCCGTACACCTCTCGGAGGACGGTCGAGGCGACCGACGCGGCGTCGGGGGCCTCGAGGAGGGACTGGCGGAAGGAGGCGTGCACGAGCTTGCGGGCGAGCGCGGCGAGGATCGTCAGGTGGTCCGACTCCCCCGTCGTGGGCGCCGCGATGAGGAAGACGAGGTTGGCCGGCCCGTCGGGGGCGCCGAAGTCGACGCGCTCGCCGCTGACGACGCGGCCCACGGCGAGGCTGGGGACGGTGACGGCCTCGGAGCGCGCGTGGGGCAGGCCGATGCCGCCGGGGATGCCGGTGGCCATCTGCTCCTCGCGGGCGGCGACGTCGGCGAGGAAGCGCTCGCGGTCGGTGACGCGCCCGGCCGCGACGAGGGTGTCCGCCAGCTGGCGGGTGGCGTCGCCCTTGTCGGCGGCGACGAGGTCGGCGATGACGAGGTCGGCGGTGATCAGGTCGGGGGTCGTGCCCGGCTGCTGGCTGGCGGTGTCGCTCACTGCTTGAGCTCCTTGACGCTGGTGTCGGGGTCGGGGTCGGTCACGACGCGGACGCCGGCGGCGCCGGCGGGCGTCTCGTCGGGTCCGGGGACGGCACTGCCGGGCAGCAGGACCGCGGCGCGGCCCCAGCTGACGGCGGTGCGCAGGCGCTCGGCGGCCGGGCCGCCGGCGTGCAGGTAGCCGGCCAGGGTGCAGTCGCCCGCACCCACGGTGCTGCGGGGGACGAGCGGCTCGCCGCCGGCCCACACGGTCTCGCGCGGGGTGACCAGCAGGGCGCCCGCGCCGCCGAGGGAGACGAGGACGTCGGCGCGCCGGGCGCCGCGCGCGCGCAGCTCGGTCACGGCGGACAGCACGTCGCCGACCGTCTGCAGCTCGCGGGCCACCAGCTCGGCCAGCTCCTCCAGGTTGGGCTTGACCACGTCCGGGTCGGCGGCCACCGCGGCGGCGAGCGCCGCCCCGGAGGTGTCCACCGCGGTGGCGACCCCGGCCTCGCGGCCCAGGGCGACGACGCGGGCGTGGACGTCGGCGGGCGCGCCCGGCGGCAGGCTGCCGCAGGAGACCAGCCACCGGGGCCCGACGGTCAGGCGCGCGCGCACGGTGCGCAGCAGCGCGTCGACCTCCTGCCCGGACAGCACCGGCCCGGGCTCGTTGAGCTTGGTGGTGGTGCCGTCGGCCTCGACGACGGTGGTGTTGGTGCGGATGGCGCCGGCCACGGCGACGGGCACGACGTCGACGCGCTGCGGGGCCAGCAGGCCCACCAGGCGGTCGCCGTCGACCCCGCCGGAGGGCACGACGGCGCTGGCGCGGTGGCCGTGGCGGGCCAGCGCGCGGGCGACGTTGACGCCCTTGCCGCCGGCCTCGACGAGCGCGGCGGTGGCCCGGTGGACCTCCCCGCGGGTCAGGACGGCCAGCTCGACCGTGTGGTCGACGCTGGGGTTGGGGGTGACGGTGAGGACGAGGTCCCCGGTGGGCGCGCTGGGCGGCGCCGTGGGCGGGGTGCTCACGCGAGCACCACCCGGACGCCGGCGGACTCCAGCTCCCCGACGATCGCCGGGTCCGCCCCGCTGTCGGTGATCACGGTGTCGATCCCTTCCAGGTCGGCGACGTGCGCGAAGTCGTCGCGGCCGAGCTTGGTGTGGTCGGCCAGCACGACGGTGCGGCGGGCCGCGCGGATGAGTGCCCGCTTGACGGTGGCCTCGTGCAGATCGGGCGTGGTCAGCCCGCGCTGGGGGGTGAGGCCGTTGGTGCCCAGGAAGCAGACGTCGGCGAAGACCTCGGCCAGCGCCCGCTCGGCCCACCCGCCGACGGCGGCCAGGGTGCGCCCGCGCACCTGACCGCCCACCAGGTGCAGCGTGGTGCCGCTGATCGCGGAGACCGCCTGGGCGACCTGCAGGCCGTGGGTGACCACGACGAGGTCCCGGTCGGGCGGCAGCAGCTCGGCCAGGCGCACGGTGGTGGTGCCGGCGTCCAGGAGCACCGAGCCGCCGTCGGGCAGCTCGGCCAGGGCGGCCTTGGCGATGCGGTCCTTCTCGGCGGCCTGCGCGGACTGCCGCTCCCCCACGGCCGGCTCGTGCCCGAGCCGCTCGACGGGGATCGCCCCGCCGTGGACGCGGCGCAGCACACCGCGCCGCTCCAGGGCGGTCAGGTCGCGGCGGATGGTCTCCGGGGTGACGTCGAGGACCTCGGCCAGCGCGGTGACCTCCACTCGGCCCGCGTCGCGCGCGCGGTCGAGGATCGCCTGGTGGCGCTCCGTCGCGTACATCGAGACTCCGTCGTCCGTCCTCGCCGTGCCCGGACCTGTGGTCCGTGGGCACGAGTGTGGGCCCGTTCGGACAGCAAGTCAAGCAAACGGGCGGAACCGGACTGTCCGCTTCTGTCCGTTCACCGTTCGAGGTGCGTCAGCCGCCCGGCCGGGCCCGGACGCGCGACGGCGCGCCCACCGGCCGGGGCCGGGGACGCGCCGTGGGGCGTGCGGTCGCGCTGGTGCGGAGCGGCGCGCGTCAGGCGTCGATGCGGTCGCGGTCCAGCCGCTCGGCGCCGGAGATGATGAAGTCCTTGCGGGGGGCGACCTCGTTGCCCATGAGCAGCTCGAACACCCGCTCGGCCACCTCCGCGTCGCGCACCGTGACCCGGCGCAGGGTGCGGTGGCCGGGGTCCATCGTCGTCTCGGCGAGCTGGTCCTCGTCCATCTCGCCCAGGCCCTTGTAGCGCTGGATGGGCTCCTTCCAGCGCCGGCCGCGCTTGCGCAGGTCCGCGGTCACCCGGCGCATCTCGGCGTCGGAGTACGTGTAGACCACCTCGTTCTTCGCCCGGCCCGCCCCGACCACGTCGATGCGGTGCAGCGGCGGGACGGCCGCGAAGACCCGGCCGGCGTCCACCAGCGGGCGCATGTACCGGAAGAACAGCGTCAGCAGCAGCGTGCGGATGTGGGCGCCGTCGACGTCGGCGTCCGTCATGAGGATGACCTTGCCGTAGCGCGCCGCGGACAGGTCGAAGCTGCGCCCCGAGCCCGCCCCGACCACCTGGATGATCGAGGCGCACTCGGCGTTCTTCAGCATGTCCGCCACGGACGCCTTCTGGACGTTGAGGATCTTCCCGCGCAGCGGCAGCAGCGCCTGGTGCTCGGAGTCGCGCGCGCGCATGGCCGTGCCCAGCGCCGAGTCGCCCTCGACGAGGAACAGCTCAGAGCGGGCGACGTCGTCGGAGCGGCAGTCCTTCAGCTTCGCCGGCAGGGAGGAGGACTCCAGGGCGTTCTTGCGGCGCTGGGTCTCCTTGTGCAGGCGCGCGGAGATGCGGGTCTTCATCTCCGAGACGACCTTCTCCAGCAGCAGGGCGGTCTGCTGCTTGTCGTCGCGGCGCGGGGAGGAGAACACCTCCCCCAGTTCGCGCTCGACCACGCGCGCGACGATCTGGCGCACGGCCGGGGTGCCCAGCACCTCCTTGGTCTGCCCCTCGAACTGCGGCTCGGCCAGGCGCACCGTCACCACGGCCGTCATGCCGGCCTGCACGTCGTCGCGCTCGAGCTTGTCGTCCTTGCCGACCTTCAGGCGGCGCGCGGCGGCGTCCACCTGCTTCTTCACCGCGCGCAGCACGGCGGCGTCGAACCCGGCCAGGTGGGTGCCGCCCTTGGGCGTGGCGATGATGTTGACGAAGGAGCGCACGACCGTGTCGTAGCCGGTGCCCCAGCGCAGGGCGACGTCCACGACGCACTCGCGCTCGACCTCCGTCGGGCTCATGTGCCCGTCCTCGTCCAGGACCGGCACGGTCTCGCGGAAGGTGTCCGAGCCCTGCAGGCGCCACACCGCCGTCAGCGGCGTCCCGGGCGAGAGGTACTCCGCGTACTCGCTGATGCCGCCGTCGTGCTGGAAGACCTCCTCCACCGGCCCGTCCTCGCCCGGCGTGCCCGGCAGGCGGCGCTCGTCGCGCACGACGATGCGCAGGCCCGGCACGAGGAAGGACGTCTGGCGCGCGCGGTCGGCCAGGTCGGCGTAGGAGAAGCGGGCCTCCCGCACGAACACCTGCGGGTCCGCCCAGTACCGCACCCGGGTGCCGGTGACGCCGCGCTTGGCGCGCCCGACGACCTCCAGGCCCGTGGTGGGCGTGAAGGGGGCCTCGGGGCCCTCGCCGGCGAAGCGGCCGGGCACGCCGCGGCGGAAGCTCGTCGCGTACGTCTTCCCGCCGCGGTCCACCTCGACGTCCAGGCGCGCCGACAGCGCGTTGACGACGCTCGCGCCGACGCCGTGCAGGCCGCCGGAGGCGGAGTACGAGCCGCCGCCGAACTTGCCGCCGGCGTGCAGGTGGGTGAAGACGACCTCCACGCCGGACAGGCCCGTGCGCGGCTCGACGTCGACGGGGACGCCGCGGCCGTCGTCGCGCACCTCGACCGAGCCGTCCGGGTGCAGCACCACGTCGATGCGGTGGCAGTGCCCGCCCAGGGCCTCGTCGACCGAGTTGTCGATGACCTCCCACAGGCAGTGCATGAGCCCGCGCGAGTCCGTGGACCCGATGTACATGCCGGGCCGCTTGCGCACGGCCTCCAGCCCTTCGAGGACCAGCAGGTGGGCGGCGGTGTAGCCGTCGGAGTCGTCGGGGCCCCGGCGGGCGCCCGCGCGGGCAGGAGGAGGTGTCACGCCCGCGAGGTTACGTGCCGGCACCGACAGCGCCCCGCAGCCGTGTCGCGGGTCCTCCTGCGACCTCGCGCGACCTGGTGTGACCGAGACCACCTCCGCCGACAGCGAACGGGCTGCTCCACCGGTGTGGGAACGCGCGCGCCGGGGGCAGGGTTGGGGGAAGGTGAGAGCGGGAGCAGGTCGCTGCCGCCCGCCACGCGCTGTACGGAAGGAGTCGCGAGTGACCACCACCGCCCTTGCCCACGACCCCATGACGGCCGCCGACCGGTGCGACCGGTGCGGCGCCCAGGCCTACGTGCGCGTCCTGCTGTCCTCCGGCGGCGAGCTGCTGTTCTGCGGCCACCACGGCCGCGAGCACCGTGACGCGCTGCAGGGTGTCGCCCGCGACATCCAGGACGAGACGCGCAAGCTGGCCACCACGCCGGCCACCGCGCCGGCCGACGAGCGCTGACCGGCTGACGTGCGCACCGCTCCCCGCCCGGGAGCCCTGACGAGACGAGCCCGGGGTCCCCGACGTGGGTGACCCCGGGCTCGTCCTCGTCGCGGTGGCCGTCGCCGTCGGCATCGTCGGCATCGTCCTGCCGGTCCTGCCCGGCACCCTCCTCGTCGCGGCCGCCACCCTCGTCTGGGCGCTCGTCACCGGCGGCGAGGCCTGGTGGTGGTGGGCCGGCGTGGTCGCCGTCCTGGTCGCCGGTCAGGTCGCCATGTACCTCGTGCCCGGCCGCCGCATGACCCGGGCCGGGATCCGCACCCGCAGCCTCCTGCTGGGCGGGCTGCTCGGGGTCGTCGGCTTCTTCGTCGTCCCGGTCCTCGGTCTCGTGCTCGGCTTCGTGCTGGGCGTCTTCCTCGCCGAGCTGGCCCGCGCCGCCCGCTCGCCCGTCGGGTCCGGCACCGGGCCGCTGCGCCCGGCGGTGGCGTCGACCGTCGTGGCGCTGAAGAACGTCGGGCTCAGCATCCTCATCGAGGGCTCCGCCGCCCTGCTGGCCGCGCTGGTGTGGGTGGCCGGGGCGCTCGTGCTGCGCTGAGACCCCTCCACGGCCGGCCTCCCCGGCCCCGGGTAGCCTGACCGCCGTGCACCGGACGCGCTGGACGTCGCGCAGGACGGTGCTCGCCCTTCTCGGCAGCGGTGCGGTCGCCGCGTCGGCCCTGGTCGTCGCCCGAGTCCTGCGAGGAACCTCCGCCTCCCGCGGGGCGAGCAGCCGCCCGTCCGTGGGGGTGCAGTTCCACGGGGTGTGGGAGGACTACTCCTTGGCCGAACGCAGCGCCGTCCTGGACCGCCTGGTCGAGGCGGGCGTGCAGTGGGTGCGGGTCGACCTGGGGTGGGCCACGCTCCAGCCGGACGGCCCGGACTCCTACTCGGACTGGGGCCTCTCGCTGGCCGACGAGGTGGTCGAGGCGGCGCACGCGCGCGGCCTGAAGGTCCTCGGCATGCTCTGGACGACACCGGAGTGGGCCAGCGCCGACGGCGACGAGCGGTCGGCGCCCCGCCGCCCCGAGGACTACGCCGCGGCGGCGGCCCACGTGGCCGCCCGGTACGACGGCCTCGTCAGCGCGTGGGAGGTGTGGAACGAGCCCAACGACCCCGACTACTTCACCGGTGCCGACCCAGCCCGGTACACCGCCCTGCTGCGCGCCGCGTACCCCGCCGTCAAGGACGCCTCCCCCGGGGCGCTGGTGGTCCTCGGCGGCACGTCCTACAACGACACCGAGTGGATCCACCGGTGCTACGAGGCCGGAGCGGGCCCGTACTTCGACGTCCTCGCCACCCACCCCTACCAGCGGCCCTCCGACCTGCCGCCCGAGGCCCCGGACGACGGGACGCCCTGGCGCCTGCGCCACATCAGCACCGTCCGCGAGGTCATGGTGGCCCACGGGGACGCCGGCAAGGAGGTGTGGTTCACCGAGCTCGGCTGGAGCAGCCACGGCGACACCGGTGGACAGCCGTGGTCGCGCGGGGTGTCCCGGCAGACCCAGGCCGACTACCTCGTGCGGACGCTGGACCTGGTGGCCGGGAGCTACCCCTACGTAACCACCGTCTTCTGGTACCGCGAGCGCGACTCCGGCGAGCGCGAGTCCCACCGCGGGCGCTTCGGCCTCCTGGACCTCGACCTGGCGCCCAAGCCCGTCATGGCGGCGCTGGGCGGCTTCCTCGGGCGCGCCTGACGGCGGCCCGGACGGCGCCGCTCACGTCAGCGGCGCTCCACCCCGCCGTCGCGCGAGGACCTCGTCGTAGAGCGCGAGGACCCGGTGCGCGACGTCCGCCTCGTCGTGGTCCGCCTGCACCGCCCGACGGGCGGCGCGCCCCTCCCGCTCGGCGAGCGCCGGGTCGAGGAGCCTGTCGAGCAGCGCCGCGGCCAGCCGGTCCGGGTCACCCGCCGGCACCACCGCGCCGGCGTCCCGGCCCACCGACTCCCGCACGCCCGCGACGTCGCTGGCCACGACGCTGCGGCCGGTCGCCCCGGCCTCCAGGGGCACCAGCGCCATCCCCTCCCACCGGGAGGGCACGGCGACGACGTCCGCGGCCGCGAACCAGGACCAGGAGTCGTCGGTCGGCCCGGCGAAGCGCACACCCGGCCCGGCCGCGCGCCGCAGCTCCGGCCCCGCCGGTCCCTCGCCCACCAGCGCGAGGTGCGCCGCCGGCAGGCCGGACAGGACGCGGGGCCACGCCCGCAGCAGGACGTCTTGGCCCTTCTGCCGCGACAGGCGTCCCACGCACACGACTAGGGGCGCGTCGTCCAGCGACAGGCGCTCCCGGGCCCCGGTCCGGTCCGCTCCCGTGGCCGGGCGGAACGCGCCCAGGTCGACGCCGTTGGGCACCACCACGCTGCTGCTGCGCACACCCGCGGCCACTCCCTCGGACCGCTCCGCCTCGCTGACGCACAGGACCGCGTCCGTCCAGCGTCCCGCCCACCGCTCCCACGCCACGGTCGCCGCGCGCACCGGACCACCGACGGCGTGGAAGGACCACGCGTGGGGCTGGTAGACCGTCGGGACGCGGCCGCGCAGGGCCAGGCGTCCCGCGAGGCCGGCCTTGGCGCTGTGCAGGTGGACGAGGTCCGGCGCCAGGTCCGTGAGGAGGCCCCCGAGGAACCGGACGTCGCGGGAGACGCTGAGGTCGGGCTGCCTCGACGAGGTCCAGGGCACGCGCCGGCACCCGGGCACCAGCTCGGGGGGGGGGGGGGGGGGGGGCGGGGGGGGGGCGGGGGTGTGGGGGGGGGGGGCGCGGGGCGGGGGGGGGGCGGGCGGGGGGGGGTGGGGGGGGGGGGGGGGGGGGGGCGGG
>NZ_JBJLSH010000043.1:0-34618 GCF_050871905.1 Kineococcus haloalkalitolerans | reverse complement strand
GCCCCGCCCCCCCCCCCCCCCCCCCCCCCCCCGCCCCCCCCCCCCCCCCCCCCCCCCCCCCCCCCCCCCCCCCCCCCCCCCCCCCCCCCCCCCCCCCCCCCCCCCCCCGCGTCACGTCTGGAGCCGCGTGCTCGCCTCCGTCCTGTTCCTGCTCGCCGGTGCCAGCGCGCTGCTGGCCGCCCTGCTGCCCCGGGTCGTCGACCGGCTGCCCGTCAACCTGCCGATGACGTTCCTCGGCGTGGGCGCCCTGCTCGGCCTCGTGCCCGGGCTGCCGCTGGTCAGCCCCCTCGAGCACCCCGTCGCCACCGAGCACGTCACCGAGATCGTCGTGATCATCTCCCTGATGGGCGCCGGCCTGGCCCTGGACCGCCCCGTCGGGTGGCGGCGCTGGGCCAGCACGTGGCGGCTCATCGTCGTCGCGATGCCGCTGACCATCGGCCTCGTCGCCCTCACCGGCAGCGTCCTCGGGGGGCTTCCCGTGGCCGCCGCCGTGCTGCTCGGCGCCGCGATGGCCCCCACCGACCCGGTGCTGGCCACCGACGTGCAGGTGGGCGAGCCCGCCGACGAGGAGGGCGCCGAGGACGAGGTGCGCTTCGCCCTCACCAGCGAGGCCGGGCTCAACGACGGCGCCGCCTTCCCCGTCGTGCACCTCGCCGTCGTGCTCGCCACCGCCGGTGCCACCGCCGGCGCGCTGGGCGGGTGGGTCCTGGAGGACGTCCTGCTGCGCACCGTCGTCGGCCTGGGCGTCGGTCTCGCCGTCGGGCAGCTGCTGGGGCGGCTGTTCTTCCGCCTGCACCTGGGGGGCGGCCGCCTGGCCGACCACGTCGAGGGGTTCACCTCCCTGGCCGTCACCTTCCTCGCCTACGGCGCGGCGGAGCTGCTGCACGGCTACGGCTTCGTCGCCGTGTTCGTCGCCGCCTGCTCCATCCGCGCGGTCGAGCGCAGCCACGACGCCCACCGCGTCGCCCACAGCTTCGTCGAGCAGGTCGAGCGGATGCTCACCGCCTGGCTGCTGCTCCTGCTGGGCGCCGCGCTCACCGACGGACTGCTCGCCACCCTCACGTGGGAGCTGGCGCTCGTCGGCGTCCTCCTCGTCGTCGCCGTGCGGCCCCTCGTCGGGTACCTCAGCCTCGCCGGCACCCCCACCGGACCCCGCGAGCGCTGGGTCGTCGGCATCTACGGCGTGCGCGGCATCGGGTCGCTGTACTACCTGGCGTGGGCGCTGGAGCAGCACGACGGGTTCCCCGCCGAGCAGCTGTGGGCCGCCGTCGGGTTCACGGTGGCGCTGTCCGTGTTCGTGCACGGCGTGACCGCGAAACCGGTCGTCCGGCGCCTGGACGCCCAGCGCTTCCGCGCCGCCCCCACGGACCGGCCGCAGGACGTGGCCGGCACCCACGTCTGAGGGGCGCTCAGCCCGCGGTGCCGACGCTCACGTCCGGCGGGTCGGGCGGCAGCACCACCGGCCCGGCCTCCGGCGGGCGGGGGCGGTCCTCCGGGTGCGCGCGCAGCACCAGCAGCGCCACGTCGTCGTCGTGCTCGCCGGCCACCTCGGCCACCAGCGCGTCGCACAGCTCCTCGACGGTCAGCTCGTGCCGGGCCGCCACGAAGTCCCGCAGCCGGTCCAGCCCCTGCTGCAGCGGGGCGTCGCGGCGCTCGACCAGGCCGTCGGTGTAGAGGACGACGGTCGCGCCGGGTTCCAGCCGCACCTCGTGGTCGGCGCGCGGGCTGTCCGGGGCCAGGCCCAGCAGCAGGTCCGCGGGGGTCGTCAGCAGCCGCGCGGCGCCGTCCGGCTCCACGAGGACCGGCGGCGGGTGGCCCGCGCTGGACCAGCGCAGCGTGCGCACCCCCGCGGCCCTCTCCGCCGCCGTCTGCTCCACCTGCGCGAGCACCGCCGTGGCGATCGCCCCGATGCCCAGCTGCTGCATCGCGCGGTCCAGGCCCGCCAGGACGTCCGCCGGGCCGCCGCCCAGCGCCACCGCCACCCCGCGCAGCAGGTTGCGGACCTGCCCCATCGTCGCGGCGGCGTCGCGGTCGTGACCGGCGACGTCGCCCACGACCAGGCTCGTCGTGCCCGGCGGGGCGATGAAGCAGTCGTACCAGTCGCCGCCGACCCGGGCCTGCTCGGCGGCCGGCAGGTAGCGCACCCCCACCTGCAGGTGGTCCGGCTCGTAGGGAGCCGTCAGCAGGCTGCGCTGCAGCGCCTCCGAGACCTGCCGCTCCTGCTCGGCGGCGCGGATGCGCGCCAGCGTCTGCGCGCACTGCGCGGCGAACGCCGACAGCAGCTCCACGTCCCGGTCGCTGAACTCCTGCTGCTCGCGCCAGCCGACCGTCAGCGAGCCCAGGGTGCGGCCCGCAGCGCTCAGCGGCAGCGCCACCCACGTCGCCAGGCCCGTCGCCTCGACGACCAGCTCGACCTCCGGCGAGAGCGCCGCCTCCGCGCGCGCGTCCGGGACGACGACCGGCCGGCCCGTGGCCGCGGCCACCGACGGCGGCAGCGGCGAGGTCAGCGGCACCGTGCGCCGCTGCCCGCCCCAGCGGCGCAGCGAGCGGGTCAGCGTCAGCTCCAGGCCGTCGCCGGTCACCACGCCCACCGCGCCGCCGTCGGCGCCCAGCACGTCCAGCCCCCGCACGACCGTCTCGGTCAGCTCCGGCAGCGTGGAGGCCGCGGTCAGGTGCACCGCCACCCGGGCCAGGCCCGCCAGGCGGCGGTTCGCCGCCGCCTCCGCCGTCAGCGCGTCGCGCAGCCGCTGGCCCTGCGCGTACAGGTCGCCCTCCAGCTGCTGCACCGCCCGCTCCGCGCAGGGGGAGGACGGCTCCCCGTCCTGAGCCCGCACCCAGCCGGTGACGTCCTCCACGCGGTGCAGCAGGTACGCCACCTCCCCGTCCGGGCCGCGCACGGGCGCGTTGACGGGGCTCCACCAGCGCACCTCGAAGCCCGCCCCGTCGGCGACGGCGATGTCGTAGCGCTGCAGCGGCATGACGTCCGGCTCGCCCGTCTCCAGCACGCGGCGCAGCGAGGCGGCCAGCCGCTCGGAGGCGCGGTGGCCGGGGGCGGCGGGGTCGTCGGGGTTGTCCGGGTACACCTCGAAGAGCGGACGGCCGACGACCAGCTCGCGCGGGTGACCGGTCGCCAGCTCGCGGGCGCGGTTGACGGCCACGATCCGCAGGTCGCGGTCCAGCACGAGGTACGGCGTGGGCAGGTCCTCGAAGACCGCCCCGAAGTCGATGCCCGCCCCGGCACGGGCGCCCGCACCGGGGCCCGCGCCGGTGCTCGTGTCGGTTCCTGCCACGGCGGTGCTGCTCCTGGACGTCCGGACGGCGCACGCCCGGCGTGCTCGGTCCAGGAGATCGTAGGCGGCGCGCCCGTCGCGCGGGGGACGCATGAGGGTCGCCGTCCGCGGGTAGGCCGATCCCGAGCGCCCGCCGCCGGCGGGCCGCACGACCCCGAGGAGGACCACCCGTGACCGGACGCCAGACCCTCATCCGCTCGCTGCACGACGTCGGCCTCGCCGCCTGGTTCGGCGGCTCGCTGTTCGGCGCCGTCGGCCTCAACGGCGCCTCCGCCGCCGCGCGCGACCCGCGCGACCGCACGAAGGTCGCCGCCGCCGGCTGGGCCCGCTGGGCGCCCGTCAACGCCGCCGCCATGACCGTCCACGCCATCGGCGGGATCGGTCTGCTCGTCGGCAACAGCGGCCGCGTCGTCGGGCAGAGCGGCACCCGCGGGAACACCGTGCTGAAGTCCGCGCTGACCGTCGTCGCGATCGGCGTCACCGGCTACTCCGGCCTCAAGGGCGCCCAGCTGGGCAAGGACGCCGACGCCCCCGCCGCCAGCGGTGTCGACCCCGAGCCGCGCACGCCGGACAACGTCGCGGAGTCGATGGCGAAGCTGAAAAAGCTGCAGTGGGCGATCCCCGCCCTGACCGGCGTGCTGCTGGTGATGACCGCCCAGCAGGGCGAGCAGCAGAAGGTCTCGCAGGTCGTCAAGGGCTTCCTGCCCGGCAAGCACTGACACCTCCCCCCGCCCTTCCCCTCCTCTCCCACCGTGATCTCGCAGGGATCCCCAGCAAGATCACGGTGGGAGGAGGGGGAGGTTGGTCCGGGCGGGTGACACGGCGCGCGCAGGTGCAACGCGGCACCGGGCGCGCGCGATGAGCAGGACGTGACGCAGACACGAGCCCTCGCCGCCTGGTGGGCCGGCCTGGACGAGGGCCGGCGCGCCACCGCACTCGACCTCCAGCCCGGTCAGCACCTGCCCGCCGACCTGGCGGACACCCTCGTCCGCCACGGCGTGCGCGTGCCCACGGCCTGCGTCGTCTGGGACGCGGGCGGGGTGCAGCTGCGCCGCACCCTGCACGTGCAGCCCGGCGCCCTCACCGACTTCCTCGCCGGCGTGCGCGCCTGGAGCTGCGCCGCCGCCTGAGGCTCGCCCCGGCGGTGGTCGTGGACGGGGAGCACCCACCCGTCCACGACCACCGCGGGGACGCGGGTCAGGTCAGGGTGTTCTTGACCTTGCGCACCACGTTCTCGACCGACTGCGCCCGCGCGCCGGCCGCGTTCCCCGGCTTGGCCGGTCCCTGGTTGCCGTCGTAGGTGACGAACTGCAGCGGGTCCGGCGCCGGCAGCGTGCCGTCGTCCTCGGTCAGCGGCCGCAGCGGCTCCACCCGGAACGGCTCCCCGTCGATGACGCTCTCGCCCGTCGCCCACAGGCCCTGCCCCGCCGCGCTGTCGTCCTGCGCGGTGTAGAAGACGTGGGCCGCGTCGTCGTCCTCCAGGTCCGCGTTCGAGCGCTCGACGACGCCCTCCACGAAACCGTCCTCGATGAGCATCTGGATGCCGAGCATCCACTGCTGCTGGTGGTAGGTGTCGCGGGCCAGGTTGAAGGCCAGCATGTCCTTGACGCCGCGGTCGTCGGTCATGTTCGCGATGCGGCTGGTCATCAGGCGGCTCTGCCCCTCGGCGGCCGCGTTGGAGCGGAAGTCCGTCAGCAGGTTGCCGCTGGCGACGATGTAGCCGGCGTTCCACGGGTTGCCCAGGCTGTCCGTGGGGCGCGCACCGCCGCCGGAGACGATGGCGTGCTGCGGGTTCTGCCCGCCGATCACGGCCGCCAGCACGGGGTTGGTGGCCACCGCCTTCTCGGTCACCTCGCCGGGCGCGCCCTCCAGCAGGCGGGCCAGCATGACGGTGAGCATCTCGACGTGCGAGATCTCCTCCGTGCCGATGTCCATGATCATGTCCTTGTACTTGCCGGGCACGCGGCAGTTCCAGCCCTGGAACAGGTACTGCATCATCACGGTCATCTCGCCGAACTGCCCGCCCAGGATCTCCTGGAACTTCATGGCGAACAGGGCGTCGGGCTTCTCCGGCTTCGCGGTGAACTGCAGTTCTCGGGTGTAGCGGTACACGCTCGCCTCCAGGTGGGTCAGGACGTCTGGGTGCCCGGGAGCGGCGCGGGCGGCCAGCACTGCCCCGCACGGCGGTCCACCGGGGGCCTGGGCTCGACCACGCCCGACGCTAGGCGCGCCCGGGCCCGCCCGCACCCGGGGACCGACCCGTCCCCGCGCCCGGTCGAGGGTCCGGTTGCGGGGGGTGGTGGCCGGACCTAGCGTCCGCGACAGGTCGAGAACAGGCCGGCACCAGCGCAGCACCGCCCACCACCCCCGCCGGAGCGACCTCCCCGGAGCGACCGATGACCCCGCAGCCCAGCGCGCGGGCACGCCCTCACGACCGGCCCCGCGGCTGGACCTTGTGCGTGCCGTCGCAGAACGGCGCACGGCCCGTCCTGCCGCAGCGGCACAGGGCGATCGTGCGCCGGTCGCGCGGGACGGCCGCCCCGTCGGCGTCGACGACCTCGGCCGGGCCCCGCACCAGCAGCGGCCCGTCCGGGCAGACGGTGATGGTCACCTCCGGGGAGGGCGTCGGCGGGAGCTCCCGGCCGTCGTCGGTGGGGGCGGCGTCGCGGAGCCCGTCGGCTCGGGTGTCGGTCACACGACCGCTGTACCCGCTGCGGCGCCGTTCCACCAGCGCGCCGCCCCGAGGCGACCTGGAGGTCCCGTGACCACGCAGCTCGAGCCCACCACCGCGGTGGCACCCGCCGACGACGGCCGCATGCCGCTGCCCGCCCCGCGCGGCCCGCTCAGCACCGCGCTGCTGGCCCACCTCACCGCGCCGGGGTCGGCCGGGACCCCGCAGGACCTGCTCGGAGCGGCCCGGGCCGCCGCCCGCACGGACGACGTCCTGCGCGACGAGGACGTGCAGCTGTCCCTGCTGGCCCTGTACGAGCTGTCCTACCGCGGCCTGGCCGGGGTCGACGACGCCCTCGAGTGGGACCTGGACCTGCTGCGGGTGCGCCAGGTCCTCGAGGAGCCCTTCGAGCGGGCCGTGCGCGACCTCGTCGACGTCCCGGCCGCCGAGCCCGGTGACGTCGCCGAGACCCTGTTCCGGATGGCCGCCGAGGACGACGGCCCCGGTCTGTCCCGGTACCTGGCCCGGCGCGCGGACCTGGAGCAGTACCGCGAGTTCCTGACCCACCGCTCCGTCTACCACCTCAAGGAGGCCGACCCCCACACGTGGGCGATCCCGCGGCTGGCCGGCCCGGTCAAGGCCGCGCTGGTGGAG
This sequence comes from Kineococcus haloalkalitolerans, assembly GCF_050871905.1. Lineage (NCBI taxonomy): Bacteria > Bacillati > Actinomycetota > Actinomycetes > Kineosporiales > Kineosporiaceae > Kineococcus > Kineococcus haloalkalitolerans. The sequence continues at coordinate 28,003 of NZ_JBJLSH010000043.1, read as the reverse complement.
GTCCAGTCCGACGAGTACGGCGGCGGCCGCGCCGACCGCATGCACGCCGCCCTGTTCGCCCGCACCATGCGCGCCCTCGGCCTCGACGACACCTACGGCGCCCTCGTCGACCGGGTCCCCGCGATCACCCTGGCCACGACGAACGCCATGTCGATGTTCGGGCTGCACCGGCGCCTGCGCGGGGCCGTCGTCGGCCACCTCGCGGTGTTCGAGATGACGTCCTCGATCCCCAACCGCTTCTACGGCAACGGGTTGCGCCGGCTCGGGTTCGACGCCGACGCCACCTGGTTCTTCGACGAGCACGTCGAGGCGGACGCCGTCCACGAGCAGATCGCCGGGCGCGACCTCGCCGGCGGACTGGTCCGCCGCGAACCCCACCTGACCGGCGACGTCCTGTTCGGCGCCGCCGCCTGCCTGGCCCTCGACGGGCTCGTCGCCGCGCACGTCCTGGAGCGCTGGGAGCAGGGGCGCAGCTCGCTGCGGGACCCCTCGTGACGGCGACGACCGGTGCCCTCCCGCACGGCGGGGCGTTCGCGGGCAGCACCCAGCGCCTGGACGCCGAGTACGTGCTGCCGCTGCGCTGGTCGGGCCGGGCCGAGCACGAGCTGGGCGAACTGGCCGCCTACCTGCGGCTGATCTCCGACCAGCTGCACGTCACCGTGGTGGACGGCTCGGACCCCGACGTGTTCGACCGGCACGCCGCCGCGTTCGGCGACACCGGCGTCCGGCACGTGCGGCCCGAGCCGTGGCCGGGGCGCAACGGCAAGGTCGCCGGCGTGGTCACCGGGGTGCGCCTGGCGCGCTCGGAGTTCGTCGTCGTCGCCGACGACGACGTCCGGTACGGACCCGGCGAGCTGCGCGACGTGCTGGAGGCCCTCGACGACGCCGACGTCGTCGTCCCGCAGAACGCGTACTCCCCGCTGCCCTGGCACGCGCGCTGGGACACCGCCCGCACGCTGGTCAACCGCGCCACCTGGGGCGACTCCCCCGGCACGCTGGGCCTGCGGCGCAGCCTGTTCACCGCGATGGGCGGTTACGACGGCGACGTCCTGTACGAGAACCTGCAGCTCGTCCGGACCGCCGAGGCCGCCGGCGGGCGCGTCGCGGCGGCGCCGTGGCTCTACGTGCGGCGGCTGCCACCGACCGCGGCGCACTTCCGCTCCCAGCGCGTGCGACAGGCCTACGACGACTTCGCGCAGCCGGCGCGGCTGGCCGTCGAGGCGACCTGGCTGCCGCTGCTCGTGCTCGGGGCGCTGCGGCCGAAGCTGTTCGGGCTGGCGGCCGCGTCCCTGCTGGCCGGGTCCGTCGGGGTCGCCGAGGCGGGGCGCCGGCGCGCCCGCGGCGCCCGGCACTTCCCCGCCGACGGCGCGCTGTGGGCACCGCTGTGGGTGCTGGAGCGCTCGGTGTGCGTGTGGCTGGCGATCGGCGCCCGCGCCCGCGGCGGGGTGCGGTACGCCGGGTCCCGGGTGCCGCACGCGGCGCGGCGGCCGCGACCGCGGGTGACCGGCTGGCGGGAGAGCTCGTGAGCGCCCGCGTCGCCGCGAGCGGCAGCTGGACCGCCGAGGACGGCGCGCGCCTGCCCGCCGGGGAGGTCCACGCGTGGGAACCGGGGCAGAACCAGACGCTGTGCGGCGTCCCGCTGCACCGCGCGGGGCTGCGGCGGTTCGCCGGCGTGGCGTTCACCGACGTCGACCCCGCCACCGGCGGCAGCGCCGACGCCGTGCGGGAGGTGTGCCCGCGCTGCCTGGCCGCCACGGGCGCCTCGCGCCGCGGCCGGCACCCCCGCTGGCAGCGCACCGACCCCCGCCCCTGACCCCTGCCCCGCCGTGGTCTCGCCGGGACTGCCTGCGAGACCACGGCGGGGAGGTCGGCGGGGTCAGCCGCGGGGCTGGGTGGGGTTCGTCGGGACGCCGTGCGAGGGCGGGTTCACCGGCGGGGCGTCGGTGTCGCCGACCTTCTCCCCGGACGGCGCGCCCGCCGCCTCCGGCTGCAGGCCCGCCGGGTCCCCGCCCGAGGGCTGCGCCCCCGCGTCCAGCTGCGAAGCGCGCTGGCGCAGCACCGTCAGCACCGGTTCGCGGGCGCCGTGCGCCTCCTCGTAGGCGATGATCTGCGCCAGCTGGGCGGCGTCCAGGGTGCGGGCCCGGTCGGCCAGCGCCGCGGTGGGCAGGTGGTCGTAGTCGGGCACGGCCAGGTGGCTGCGGTCGTCGGTCACGGTTCCTCCGTCGTCCTCGTCGGGTCCCGGGGACCGGGGTCCGCCGGGCAGGCGCGCTCCTCCACCTCCCGCCACCGTAGGAGGACCCGCGGGACCGGGCGAGCCGGCCGGCGCCGCCTCAGGCGCGCAGCCGCACCGCCAGCAGCGCCACGTCGTCCTCGGCGTCCTGCGGCACCAGCCGCTCCAGCACCGCCGAGCACAGCTCCGGCAGCCCGGCGCCGCCCAGCCCGGCGACCGCCGCCCGCAGCCGCCGCAGGCCCTCGTCGACGGACTGCCCGCGCCGCTCCACGAGGCCGTCGGTGAACAGCAGCAGCGTGTCCCCGCCCGCCAGGGTCGTCACCCGGTCGGTGCGCCGCGCGGCGGCGTCGATGCCCAGCAGCAGCTCGTGGACGGGGGCCTCCAGGTACCCGCAGGTGCCGTCGGCGCGCAGCAGCAGCGGCGGCGGGTGCCCCGCCGACGACCAGCGCAGCAGCGTCGCGCCGCCCTCGCCGCGCTCCAGGCGCGCCACCAGGGCCGTCGCGGTGGTGTCCACCGCCAGGCCGCGCATGGCCGCGTCCAGACCGGCCAGCAGCTGCGCCGGCCCGTGGTCGGTGGCGTGCGCGATGCCGCGCAGCAGGCTGCGCAGCTGCCCCATCGCGGCGGCCGCGGACACGTCGTGCCCCATGACGTCGCCGATCACGAGGACCGAGCGGCCGTCGCGCTGGCGGAAGGCGTCGTACCAGTCGCCGCCCACCTGCGCGGCGGCCGCCGCCGGCAGGTAGCGCGCCTCCAGGTCCGCGCCCTCCGGGTCGACGAGGGCGGTCAGCAGGCTGCGCTGCAGCCCCTCGGCGATGTGCTGCTGCTCGGCGTACAGGCGGGCGTTGTCCAGGGCCAGGCCCGCGCGGTCGGCGACCTGCCCGGCCGTCAGGGCGTCCTGCCCGCGCAGCGGCTCGCGCCCGGGCCCGCGGAACAGGGTGACCAGCCCGCTGGTGCGCCCGCGCGCGCGCAGCGGGAGCACCGCCATCGACTCCGGCGCCAGCTGCGCGAAGACCTCGCGCGCGGGCCCGGGGGCCAGCAGCGCGGTGACGGCGGGGGCGGCGTCGCGCTCGACGAGGACGGCCTGCTCGGTGCGCAGCGCCTGGTGGACGAACGAGTTCGGCGACATCCCGCGCAGGCGGTGCGCGGCGTAGTCGCGCACCAGCTCCCGCGCGGCGGGGTCGCGGTGCCAGGAGCCCACGTCGCGCAGGCCCCCGTGCTCGTCGACGAGCGTCACCACGCACCAGTCGGCCAGCACGGGGACGAGGGTCTGGGCCAGGCGGGCGACGGCCTCCCCCGCGTCCAGGGTCGAGCCCAGCTGGTCGCCCACCGACGCCAGCAGCCGCAGCCGCTCGGCGGCCGCGGCGGTGCGCTCGCGCTCGCGCTCGGCCTCGGCGCGCGCGGCCTCGACGGCCTCCACGGCGCGGCGGCGGGCGGTGACGTCGATGAAGTACACCGACAGCCCGTCGGGGGTGGGCCAGGCGCGCACCTCGAACCAGGAGTCCAGCGGCGCCGGGTAGTACGCCTCGAACGCGACGGGCTCACCCGTGCCCACCGCCCGGTGGTACTGCTCGTCGAACGGTGCCCCGACGGCGGCGGGGAACAGCTCCCACACGTCGCCGCCGAGCAGCTCGCCGCGGGTGCGGCCCAGCAGCTCCTCGGCGCGGGCGTTGACGTAGGAGAAGCGCCAGTCGCGGTCCAGGGAGAAGAACGCCGTCGGCATGGACTCCAGCACACGGGCGGTGCGGGCGTCGGAATCGCGCTCGGCGGTGGTGTCGTAGGCGGCGCCCAGCAGCCGCACCGCGCGGCCGGAGGGACCGGCCAGGGTCGTGCCGCGCGCCTGCACCCAGCGGGTCGAGCCGTCCGGGCGCACGACGCGGTACTCGGCCTCGAAGGTGCCGCAGGTGGCGATGCACTCGTCGAGGGCGCGCGAGACGCGGGCGCGGTCGTCGGGGTGCAGGCGGGCGTCGAAGGAGGAGATGTCCTCGGCGAAGGTGTCGCGGTCGTAGCCGAACAGCTCCACCAGGCGGTCGTCCCAGCTGAGCCGGCCGGTCACCAGGTCCCAGTCGAAGCCGCCGATGCCGGCGGCGGTGATGGCCAGCTGCCAGCGCAGCCGGGCAGCCCGCTCCTCGACGTCGGTGGGCTCGTCCCCCTCGCCGGCCGCGTCCAGCGGCCCGTGCTCGTGCCCGTCCACCGGGTCCCCTCTCGCCTCGCGCCCTCCCGGCCAGCCCCGCGGGGTGCGCACGAGGAGGAACCCGTGGTCTGCAGGTCGACCCACGGTAACGGAGGTGGTGCGCACCGGCTCGATCTCCGAGCGGCGCGGGCGACGCGCCCCCGCACGGGTCACCCCGCGGTTGCCCGGGGACACGCAGGTGCCACAGTGGTGGCCCTCTGGCACGTTCGGAACAGACGTCAGCCGTGCAGAAGGTCCGCGGCCTACCTGGAGGTGGGATGGCGCGCGCCCAGTTCGCGGCGGAGCTGTCCGCTGCGCGCGCCGTGCGGCGGTGGCTGCGCGACCAGCTCTCCTCCCCCGCTCTGCCCGCCCCGGTGCAGGAGCGGGTGGAGCTGCTGACCACCGAGCTGGTGACCAACGCGGTGCGCCACGGCTCCGGCCCGGTCGCCGTGGAGTGCGACGTGCGGGCCCGGGCGGGGGGCCGGGCGGTGCGGGTGGCGGTGGCCGACACCTCTGACGCGCGGCCGCAGCTGCGCCACGTGGCGCCCGAGGCGACCGGTGGGCGCGGGGTGGCGCTGGTGGACGCTCTGTCCGCGCGCTGGGGCGTGGAGCGCGCCGGCACCCACGGCAAGGTCGTCTGGTTCGAGCTCGACCTGCCCGGGTGAGTCCTCGGGTGAGAACGCTCACACTCCCCGCCGCCCTCCCCCTCCCGGCGCTGGGCGGGTGTCCGGACCTCGGGCTACTGTCGACGCCGTGGACGGGGTGAACGCCGGGTTGGCGAGCGACGCCGTCGCCGACCCGCTGCCGCGCGTGGTGCAGAGCCAGCCGGGTGCCGTGCTCCTCGTGCGCGTCACCGACGGCGTCGTGCTGACCGCCAACCCGACGGCCGAGCAGTTGGCGCCGGGAGTGCAGCTGCCGTGCGCCGTGGACGACTGGTCGCGCGCGGCGGGCCTGCAGGCCGCGGACGGCTCCGACCTGGACGACCCGTCGTCGGGGATGGCCGCCAGCCCCCTGTCGCGCATCGCCGCCGGTCAGCCGGTCCAGGGCGAGCGGGTGACGGCGCTGCGCGGGTCGGACATGTCCGACAGCCGCGAGGACCTGTGGGTCGTCGGCGTCCCCTTCGACCACGAGGAGACGTTCGAGCCGCTCACCGGCCTGGCGCTCGTCGTGCTGCTGCCGCTGCGCGAGACCGACCAGATCAAGGACGTGCAGGAGTCCGCCGAGCGCCTGCACAGCCGGGCCGTGGTCGCCAGCGACCTGTCCTTCGCCATCTCCGACCCGAACATCGACGACGACCCGCTGGTGTGGGTGAACCCCGCCTTCGAGAAGACCACCGGCTACAAGCGCGGTGACGTCCTCGGGCGCAACTGCCGCTTCCTGCAGGGCCCGGACACCGACCCGGCGGCCGTGCAGCGCATCCGGGAGGCCCTGCGGCGCGGGGAGACCGTCACCGAGCTGCTGCTGAACTACCGCAAGGACGGCACGGCCTTCTGGAACGAGGTCGTCATCTCCCCCGTCCGCGACGCGGACGGTCACGTCACCCACCACGTCGGCGTCCAGTCGGACGTGACGCTGCGCGTGCAGGCGGAGGCCGAGCGCGACGCGGCGCTGGCGGTGGCGCGCGACGCCCGCCGCCGCCTGGAGTTCATGTCCACCGTGACGGACGCGCTGTCCAACGTGCTGGACCCCGACGAGGCGCAAGACCTGCTGCCGGCGCTGGTCGTGCCGGAGTTCGCCGAGTGGGCGTTCGCGACGATGCTCGACAGCACCGGCCGCACCCGCCACATCCGCGCCGCGCACGCCAGCCCCGAGCGCAAGGACGACGCCCAGCGGTTCCAGGACCTGCACGCGCGCGGACTGTCCGAGCAGTCGGTGTCCATGCGGGTGCTGCGCGGCGACGTCGGGCCCACCCTCATCCAGGACGTCGACGAGGTGTGGCTGCGCCGCGGCACCCGCGAGGACGAGACGGCCGACCTGCTGCGCCGCCTGGGCCTGGGCAGCGCGATCGTCGTGCCGCTGCGCGCCCGCGGGGCGATCACCGGGTCGCTGACGCTGCTGTCCGGGCCGGACCGCCCGCCGTTCGGCGAGGAGGACCTGCACACGGCGACCGACCTGGGCGCCCGGGCGGGGGTGGCGCTGGAGAACGCGCGCCTGTACGCCCAGCAGCGGCGGCAGTCCGAGACGCTGCAGCGCAGCCTGCTCAGCCCGCCCACGGGCGCCCCCGGGCTGGACGTGGCGACCCGCTACTGGCCGGCCGCGGAGGCCGCCCAGGTCGGCGGGGACTGGTACGACGCCTTCACCGTGCCCGACGGGTCGACGTTCCTGGTCATCGGCGACGTCATGGGGCACGACGTGTCCGCGGCCGCCGCGATGGGGCAGCTGCGCACGATGGTCCGCTCGGTGGCCTACGACCGCTCGGCCGGGCCGGCGGAGGTGCTGCGCCGCATCGACGTCCTCATCGAGGGCCTGGGCGTGACGACGCTGGCGACCGGCATCGTCCTGCAGGTCGAGCGCAGCGACCCGTCCGTCGGCGGGCGGCGGATCCGCTGGTGCACGGCCGGGCACCTGCCGCCCGTGCTGGCCGAGCCCGACGGCGCGGTGCGGCTGCTGGAGGGCGACGGGATCGTCCTCGGCCTGGGCACCTACCTGGAGGCGCGCACCGAGCACGAGGCGCACCTGCCGGTGGGCTCGACGCTGCTGCTGTACACCGACGGGCTGGTGGAGCGGCGCGACCAGCCGATGGAGGACCGGCTGCACGAGCTGCGCCGGACGGTGGTGGAGCTGGGCCAGACGCCGCTGGAGACCTTCTGCGACGAGGTCGCCGTGCGCCTGCTGCCGACCGGCAGCGACGACGACGTGGCGATCGTGGCGGTGCGGGTCCTGCCCGACTGACGGGCCGGCCGGCGCTCCGGCTCACGGGCCGGTGCGCCCGGCGTGCGGTCAGGCGGCGGTGCGCAGCTCCAGCCACACCGTCTTGCCGTCGCCGTCGTGGCGCTCCACGCCCCAGCGCTCGCTGAGCGCGGCCACCAGCGCCATCCCCCGGCCGGAGACGTCCTCGGGCGCCGCCTCGCGCGGCTCGGGCAGCCGCGGGTCGGAGTCGCGCACGCTCAGGCGCAGCACGTCGTCGCAGCAGGTGACGGTCGCGTGCACGGGCGGGCTGCCGTGCCGCACGGCGTTGACGGCCAGCTCGGTGGCCAGCAGCAGGGCCGTGTCCAGGGACGCAGCGCCGTGCTGGGGGCAGATGCCGCGCCGCAGGACGTCGCGGAAGGCGCGGGCGGCGGACAGGTCGTCGGGCAGGTCCACCCGCTGGTCGGTCCGCGTCACGCACATGCGGCCAGTGTGCTGGGCGCCAGGCGTTCGCGCCCGGCGACACCACCCGGCCGACGGCACCGCCTCCCTCCCGCCCCCGCACCCTCGCACCACCACCTCCTCCCCCACCCCCCATCCCCACCCCCTCCGTGGTCTTGCTGGGATTCCCAGCGAGACCACGGGAGGTGGGGGCCGGCGGCACCCTCCCCCGCCGTGGTCGTGGACGGGTGAGCGCTCCACCGTCCGTGATCACCGCGGGGGGGCGGGGCGGAGTAGCGTCGCGGTGTGCGCGGGCTCGCGGTTGTCGCCGGCGGGGGCGTCGCCGGGCTGGCGCTGGCGCGCGGCCTGGTCGCGGGCGGGTGGGACGTGGAGGTCCACGAGCGCGCCGCCGGCCCGCCCGCCACCGGGTCCACCCTGGGCATGTGGCCGCACGCCGTGGCCGCGCTGCACCGCCTCGGCCTGGACGACCTGCTGAGCGCGCGCGCCGTGCTGGCCGCGCGCGGGGAGCTGCTGCGCACCGACGGGCGGGTCCTGGCCTCCCTCGCCCCCCGCGGGGACGTCCGCTTCGTCGACCGTCCCGACCTGCTCGCCGCCCTCGCCGACGGCCTGCCGGCGGGGGTCGTGCGCTGGTCGTCGCCGCTCGCGGCGGACGCGCTGGACGACGCGCTGGAGCGCGCCGACGTCCTCGTCGGCGCCGACGGCCTGCGCAGCGTCGTGCGCCCGCGCGTGGCGCACGCCCGGCCGCGGCCCCCGCACCAGGTCGCCGTGCGCGGCGCCGCCCGCGGCGGCGTCGACCGGCTCGCCGAGACGTGGGGGCGCGGGCGCATCTTCGGCACGACCGCGCGCGCCGACGGCGACACCAACGTCTACGCCGCCTTCGCCGCGGCGCTGGCGTCCCCCGCTGAGCGCGAGGACCCGCTGGGCCTGCTGCGCCGGCTGTACGCCGGCTGGCACGAGGGCGTGACGGCGACGGTGGAGCGGCTGCGGCCGGAGACCCTGGACGTGCGCGAGCTGCACGACCTGCCCCCGCTGCCGGCGTACGCGCGGGGGCGCGCGGCGCTGGTCGGCGACGCCGCGCACGCGATGGCCCCGAACCTGGGGCGCGGGGCGTGCGAGGCGCTCGTGGACGCCGTCGCCCTGGCCGACCGGCTCCTCGCCGCGCCGGACGTGGCGAGCGCCCTGGCCGCCTACGACGCCGAGCGGCGCGGGCCGACCCGGCGGGTGGTGCGCGCCTCGCGGGCGCTGTCGCGGATCAGCGGCTCGACGCGGGGTGCCCCGGCGCGCGACGCCGCGGCAGCGCTCGCCGGACGGGTGGCCCGCGCGGCGACGGCGGGCGCGCGGGGTCACCGGGACGTACGGTGATCGCCGACGGGCCCTCCCGCCGGGACCCGCGGGACCCGCGGGGCGGCGGGGACGAGCGGAGGGCGAGGGGCGTGCTGCGGACGGCGAGGCGGAGCGGGGCCCGCCGCGGGTGGGTGCGCGCGCACGGGGTGCGGCTGCACCACCGCGAGTCCACCGCCCACCCCGCCGGGGCCCCGACGGTGGTCCTCGTGCACGGCCTGGGCATGTCGGCCACCTCGGTCCTGCCGCTGCTGCACGAGCTGGAGCCGCACGTGCGGGTCCTGGCGCCCGACCTGCCCGGCTACGGCCGCTCCCAGCGCCCCCCGCACGCGCCGGGGGTGGGCGGGACGGCCGACGTCCTGCGGGAGTGGACCCGCGCGCTCGGCGTGGAGGGCGCGGCGTTCGTGGGCTGCTCGCTGGGCGCGCAGGTCGTCGTGAACCTCGCCGCGCGCCACCCGGAGCTGCTGGGCCGGGCCGTCCTCGTCGGGCCGACGCGCGACCCGAGCGCCCCGTCCCCGTGGCGGCAGGCGTTCCGGCTGCTGCGCGACGTGCCGAACGAGCGGTGGTCGCTGGTGCCGCTGGCGGTGCTGTCGTACCTGCGGGCCGGGCCGCGGCGGATGTGGCTGCTGCTGCGCGACGCGCTGTCCCGCTCGGTGGAGGACGGCCTGCCGGTGGTGCGGGTGCCCACGCTGGTGGTGCGCGGCGAGCACGACCCCGTCGCCACCCAGCGCTGGGTGGAGGAGGTGGTGCGGCTGACGCCGGGCGCGCGGCTGCGGGTGCTGCCCGGGTGCGGGCACGCGCCGAACTTCAGCCGTCCGCGGCAGCTGGCGGAGGCGGTCCTGCCGTTCCTCACCGGTGCGCGCGCGGAGGCGCCGGAGGGGTCGGAGGGGTCGCAGTGGTCGCAGTGGTCTCGGGAGACGGTGGGGGTGGCGCGGTGAGCACGGACACGGGCGCGGGCGCGGGCGCGGACCGGCGGCTGCGCGAGGTCGTCGTCGTCCTCAACCCGAACAGCACCGGCGACGGCCCGGCGAACGCGCGCGCCCTCGCCGAGGAGCTGGCGCAGCGGGCCCCGCAGCTGCGGGTGCGGCTGGCGGAGACGCAGCACGCCGGGCACGCGGAGGACATCGCCCACGACGCCGTCGCGGAGGCCGGGGACGCCGGCGGGGTGCTGGTGGTCTCCGCCAGCGGCGACGGCGGCTACCACGAGGTCGTCAACGGCGTGCTGCGCGCGCAGCGGACCGGCCGGGGCGTCGGTGCGGCGGCCGTGCTGGCCTCCGGCAACGCCAACGACCACGCCACCGCCACGCAGGACCGCCCGCTGGCCGACGCCGTCGTCGAGGCCGCGGAGGGCGGCGGCTTCGACCGCATGGACCTGCTGGAGGTGGCCGTCACGGGGCAGGATCCACGGGTGGCGCACTCCTACGTCGGGGTGGGCATCACGCCCGTCGCGGCGGCGGCGCTCAACGAGCACGACCTGGACGCCGCGAAGGAGACGTACCTGGTGGTGCGGGCGTTCTGGCGCTACCGGCCGCTGACGATCGTCCACGACGGCCGCGAGGTGCGCATCGACAGCCTGGTGTTCGCCAACATCGACCGGATGGCCAAGTACGCGCAGCTGTCGGACACCTCGGCCCCCGACGACGGCCGCTACGAGACGCTGCTCATCCCCCACCGGAGCAAGCTGCGCCTGCTCGCCGGGTTCCTGCGGGTGCTGCGCGGCCGCTACGAGGTGCGCTCGCGCGAGGAGCCGTACACGTTCACCACGCGCAACCCGATGCCGCTGCAGATGGACGGGGAGGTGGTGTCGGTGCCCGGCGGCACCGACGTGACGGTGCGGTGCCTGCCGCTGGCCCTGCGCACGGTGCGGTGAGGCGCGATCCCTTCGTCGACGTCGGCGCGCCCGCCGACCGGCCCGCGGTGAGCGACGTCCTGAGCTCGCTGCCCGCGGCCGCGGACGAGGCGCTGGACCGCTTCGCGCGGCTGGCGACGGCCGCGCTGGGCACCCCCGTGGCCCTGGTGTCCTCGGTGCGCGCCGACCGGCAGGTGCTGCCGGGCGCGGTGGGGCTGCCCGAGCCGTGGCAGGCGGTCCGCGAGACCCCGCTGACGCACTCGGTGTGCCGGCACGTGCAGACCGCCGGGCACGTCCTGGCCTTCCCGGACGTGCGCGCCGACCCGCTGACGGCGGACTCCCTCGCCGCCCCCGACCTGGGGGTCGTCGCCTACGCGGGCGCCCCGCTGCGGGCCCCGGCGCCCGGGCAGGACCCGGACGGTGCGGACGGACCCGTCATCGGGGTGCTGTGCGCGATCGACACCTCGCCGCGCGAGTGGACGGCCACCGAGCTGGCGCTGCTGAGCGACCTGGCCGCGGCCTGCTCCGCGGAGCTGCACCTGCGCGTCACCGGGGGCGAGGCGCGGCGGGCGGCCGAGGAGGCCCGGGCCGCAGAGCGCCGCAGCCGCCTGCAGCTGGCCGTCTCGGAGGCGCTGGCGGACGTGCGCTCCCCGCAGGAGGTCGCCTCGGCGGTCGCGCTGGTCGCCCGGCGCGACCTGGACGCCGTGTGGGCGGGGCTGCTGCTGGTGGACGCCGCCGGCGAGGAGCTGCACCACGTCGCGCCCGGCCCGCCGGCCGGGCAGGAACCGGTGGACACCGCCTTCCGGGCGGTCCCCCTGGACGGGCCGACGGCGATCGCGCACGCCGCCCGCGAGCGCGAGCTGCTGCTGCACAGCACGACCGCGCAGCTGCTGGGGCGCTTCCCGGCCTCGCGGGCGGCGTCCCGGCTGGGCGAGGTCGGCGCCACCGCGCACGTGCCGCTCGTCGCCGACGGCGAGCTGCTGGGGGTGGTGGTGCTGGCCTTCGCCGACGAGCACGTCTTCAGCCCCGCCGAGGTGGAGGTCGCCACCGGCCTGGCGCAGACCGTCGCGCAGGCCGTGACCCGGGCCCGGCTCATCGCGGAGAAGCGCACGACGGCGGAGGTGCTGCAGCGCGCGCTGCTGACGCGGATGCCGCAGCCGGACCACCTGGAGCTGCGCGCCCGCTACGTCACCGCCGGCGGGGAGGAGGTCGGCGGCGACTGGTACGACGCGCTGGTGGGCGCCGACGGCGCCACCTCGCTGGTCATCGGGGACGTCACCGGCCACGACATCCTGGCCGCCGGGGTCATGGGGCAGATCCGCGGGACGCTGCGCGCGTTCGCGCACGACCGCGACGAGGGACCGGCGGAGGCGGTGCGGCGCCTGGACCGCGCCATGCCGGGCCTGCAGATCTCCGGGATGGCCACGCTGGTGCTGGCCCGCGTGGAGCAGACCGCCGCCGAGCGCGCGCGGGGGGTGCGGCGGCTGCGCTGGACGAACGCCGGGCACCCGGCGCCGGTGCTGCTGCTGCCGGACGGGTCGACGCAGCTGCTGGCGACGCCGCCGGACCTGCTCGTCGGCGTCCTGACGGAGGTGGCGCGGCGCGAGCACGAGCGCGAGCTGCCCGCCGGCAGCACCGTCGTCCTGTACACCGACGGCCTCATCGAGCACCGCGGCCGCAGCCTGCGCGCGGGGCTGGACGACCTGCGCGCGCTGCTGTCGCGGCGGGCGGGCCTGCCGCTGGAGCAGCTGCTGGACGAGGTCGTCGCCGAGCTGGTCGGGACCCGGCCGGACGACGACTGCGCGCTGCTGGCCGTGCGGATGCACCCGCAGGGCTGACGCCCCGGCGGGTCCGCCCGGCTCAGACGCCGGCGCGCTCGCGGCGCACGGCCCGCTCGGCGCGCAGCCGGGCCAGCAGCTCGCCGGCGGGGCCGGGACGCCCGTGCAGGTAGCCCTGGGACTCGTCGCAGCCCAGGCGGCGCACCAGGTCCAGGGTGGCCTCGTCCTCCACGCCCTCGGCGACGACCCGCATCCCGAGCTGGTGGCCGAGGGCGACGGTCCCGGCGACGATGGCCCGCACGCGCGGGTCGGCGGCGGCGCGGGCGGTGAACGAGCGGTCGATCTTCAGCTCGCGGGCGGGCAGGTCGCCCAGGTACGACAGCGAGGAGTACCCGGTGCCGTAGTCGTCGATGCTGAGGGAGAACCCGCGGGTGGTGAGCGCCTCGCAGGTGGCCAGCGCCGCGCCGGGGTCGCTCATCAGCACGGTCTCGGTGACCTCCAGGACGGTGCGGGCCGGGTCGAGCCCGGCGGCGACGAGCTCGTCGAGCAGCGCGACGAGCTCGGGGTGCACGAGGCAGCTGGCGGACAGGTTCACCGACAGGCGCACGTCGTGCCCGGCGCGGCGCCAGCGCCGGGCGCTGTCCGCGGTCTCGCGCAGCACGAACTCCGTGGCGCGCGCGACGAGGCCGCGCTCCTCCAGCAGGTCCAGGAACGCGGCGGGCGGCAGCAGCCCGCGCTCGGGGTGGCGCCAGCGCAGGAGCGCCTCGGCGCCGGTGACCGCGCCGGTGCACAGGTCGACCTGCGGCTGGTAGTGCACCTCCAGCTCCTCGCCGGGGGAGCGGCCGGGGGCGGTGAGCAGGTGCTGCAGGTCCTCGGCCAGCTGCCCGCGGTCGCGGGCGAGGCGGTCGGCGTCGTCGTCGTAGGCGCGGACCCCGCCGCCGGCGGCCTTGGCCGCGTACATGGCGGTGTCGGCGCGGCGCAGCAGCTCCCCGCCGGGCACGTCGCCGCGGCGGGCGGAGGCGGCGCCGACGCTGGCGCCGACCCGCAGGGGCCGTCCCTCCAGGCGCCCGGCGACCTCCCCGGCGCGCACGAGCCGGCGCGCCACCCCGTGGGCCTCCTCCTCGCCGGCGCCGTCGAGCAGGACGGCGAACTCGTCGCCGCCGAGGCGGGCGAGCAGGCCGCCGGCGGGCACGGCGGCGCCCAGGGCGGTGGCGACCGACTGCAGCAGCTCGTCGCCGGCGGCGTGGCCGAAGCGGTCGTTGACCTCCTTGAACCGGTCGAGGTCCAGCAGCAGGACGGTCAGGCCGCCGCCGCGCCCGGGCCGGCAGGCGTCCTCCAGGCGGCGGCTGAACGCCCGCCGGTTGGGCAGGCCGGTCAGGTCGTCGGTGAGGGCCTCGTGGCGGGTGCGGGCCAGGTGGTCGAGGTCGCGCACGAGGTGCACGACGCGCGCGGCGCCGCACGCGAACGCGGCGGCCGCGAGGGCGGTGGCCCACCGGGTGGCCGCCGGGTCCTGCCGGGTGGCGCCGACGAGCACCACGACGGCGACGACCTGGCCGACGAAGCTGCCGACGGTGAGGGCGGCGTTGCCGGCCGGCCGCGCGCGCACGGGGTGGTGCGGGGAGGCGGCGCAGGCGACGAGGACGAGCACGACGAGCAGCCACCCCGCGCCGGTGGCCTCCCGCAGCGCGCCGTGGGGGCCGTCACCGGCGGCGGCGGGCAGCACGAGCGGCACCGGGAGGGCGGCCGCCAGGGCCCACAGCCGGCGGTCGCGGGCGAGGCCGGCCAGGCCGGCGACGGTGCCCAGCGCGCCCAGGGCCACGAGCAGCGCGGCGCCCTGCAGGACCCACAGCTGCAGGACGGCGGGGTGCCAGCCGCGCACCCACGCGGGGTCGGCGACGCGCAGCGCGAGGTCGGCGGCGGCGGTGACGGCGAGGGCCGCGCCGAGGCCGTTGAGCCAGTCGCCGGGGTCGGCGGTGCGGGTGCTGACGCGGTTCCAGACGATGAACGCCTGGTAGAGGACGGCGGCGGCGGTCAGCGCGCCGAGGCTGGCGACGACCGCGAGGACGTCGGGGGACGGCCCGTGGCCGCTCGCGCGGGCGGCGGCGGTGCCGGCGTCGGCGAGGGCCGTGAGGGCGACGACGGCGGGGACCGCGGCGAAGCGCCGCCACACGTCCTGCTCGCCGTCGTCGCGGCGCGAGCGCGTCCGCAGCAGCACCGCGGCGGCACCGGCCGCGAGGGCCCGCAGGGCGGCGGCGAGGACGGGCAGGGCCGGGTGGGCGGCCCGGGCGCCGCCGTCGGCGGCGGCCCAGGCCGTCGCGGCCAGCGCCAGGAGCGCGAGCAGCGCGACGGGGGCGGCGCTGCGCCGGGGCAGTGCCCGCGGTGCGCGGGCGTCGTCGTCGCGCACGCCGGGTCCTGTCGTCGGGGGCCGTCCTGGTCGGGGGTGGGTCCGGACGGGACCGCTCGCGCAGGACCCGTCCTCCCCCCATCGGCGCGCGCCCGGCCCGCCAGGACCCGCCGACCGGGTGAGGGGCCCGCCGGCGCGGCCCCGAGTGGCGGCGGTGGCCCGGCCGCGGTCCCATCGGGAGCACGGCGGGCGGCGCGCCCGACGAACCGACGAATCGACGAGGAGATCCCGTGATCGAGTCGCTGCACGACGCCGGCGTGAAGTCCGAGTGGGCCTACGCGGCCGGGTTCGCGAGCATCGGCCTGTCCTTCCTGGCCTGGACCATCTCCCGGAACGTCGAGGACCGCGGCATCGACCGCGCCGACCGCTGGGGCATCTTCGTCGGCCACTGGGCCCCGACGTTCTTCGGCGTGGGCAACGCCCTGCGCAGCTACGAGAAGTGACCCGCCGGCCGTGACGGCCGCCGCCGTCACAGCCGGCGGCGGTCGTCCTGCGGGTCGTGCCGTTCCCGCGCCGCCGGGACGAGCTCGCCCGGCGGCTCGTCCCGGTGCCGGCCGTGCTCGTGGTGTCCGGCACCGCCCGGCGGCAGCTCGTCGCGGGCACCTCCCGCAGTGGGCTGGAGCGATCGCCGGTCCGCCTTCGCCGCGTACATGCGCCGGTCGGCGGCGGCCAGCAGGTCGTCGACGACGACCCGCGGGTCCTGCTGCGGCGAGGGCGCGCACCGCACGACGCCCACGCTGGCGCCCACGGCCAGGGCGCTGACGCCCAGCCGCACCGGCTCGGCGAAGGCGGCCTCCAGCGTCCCGCCCAGGCCGGCCGCCGCCGGGCCCGGAGGGGCCAGGACGGCGAACTCGTCACCGCCCCAGCGGGCGGCCAGCCCGCCCTCGGGCACCGCCGCGGACAGCCGCGCGGCGACGAGGCGCAGCACCTCGTCGCCCGCGGCGTGCCCGGCGGTGTCGTTGACCTGCTTGAACCCGTCGAGGTCCAGGAACGCCAGCGTCACCGCGCCGCCGTCCTCGCGGGCGCGCGCGACGGCCTCCTCCAGCGCGCCGGTGAACAGGGCGCGGGTGGCCAGGCCGGTGAGGTGGTCGACGTGCGCCAGGCGGTGCAGCTCGGCGCGCTGGCTCTCCGTGACCGCCAGGAGGCGCTGGTTGTCGCGCAGCACGAGGAACTGCCGGGTCAGCGCGGTGACGGCGACGCCGGTCAGGACGCCGACGGCCACCTTGTCCACGTCCCCCCAGGTGTGGTGCACCCCCGCCACCAGCGCCGGGAGCAGCGCCAGGTACGGCAGCGCCCACAGGCTCCGGGCCGGCCGGTACGTGCGCGGCGGCCCGGGCCGCACGCACCGGCGCGTCCACCCGGCGAGCGCGAAGCAGGAGAAGGCCAGCAGCCACAGGAGGTCCTGCACCCCGCCGGTGGCGGCGCTCCCCGCCGCCGAGTGCACGAGGAACGCCGTGTCGGCGACGGTCAGCAGGACCCCGCCCGCCAGGACGAGGGAGCCGGGCAGCGAGCGCAGCCGCAGGACCGTGAGGGCGACCACCACCACGAACGTCACGTCCACGGCCGGGTAGACCAGCGAGAGCGTCAGGGCCAGCGGGTCCACCGCCCGCACCGCGGCCAGCTCGGACCAGAAGGCGACCCAGCCGACCACGAAGCACGAGGCCGCGCACAGCGCCCCGTCGAGCAGGAGCCTCCACCGGGCCAGGCCACGCTCGGGGATGGCCAGCACGGGCGAGGCCAGCAGCACGCACACCGCGGGGACGAAGAACCAGTCCCCTGCCGCGGGGAACGCCTCGCGGCCGAGCAGCTCGTCGGCGGCGAACAGCACCTGCCCGGCCGCCCACAGCGCGCACGCGACCTGCAGGGCCCGCCAGCTGCGCCGCTCACCGGGGTCCATCCCCGCCGTCGCGCGGGCCCGGCCCGCGAGCACGGCGGCCGCTGCGGCCACGAGCGCCTCGAGCGGGCCGAGCACGGCGGTCGCGACGGGCGGCGGCGCGGCGGCCAGGGACGCCCAGCAGGCGGTCAGGACGAGCACGGGGACGGCGAGCAGCGCCGCCCGGACCGCCGCCGGGCGCGCGGGGGCTCCACGCACGTCGTCCACCTCGCAGGTGTCGGCCGCCGGGAGGGGGTTCAGGAGGGACCGGGCGGTGCGCTCCCCCGGACGGCGGTACGCCGCCGGTTCCGCCTCAGCCCTCGGCGGAGCCCGCGGACGCGTCCGCGGGGCGCATCAGGCGCAGCAGCGGCTCGGCGCTGGCGCGCTGCCACGCCAGGCCGGCCCCGGCCAGCAGGACGAGCAGGCCCGCCAGGGCCAGCGGCCAGGCGTCCACGGCGAAGGCCAGCACGACCAGCAGCATCGCCAGCAGCGGCGGGACGACGACGGGCACCCGGTGGTACCAGCGCGGCTGCAGCACGGCCGCGGCGTACCACCAGGAGACGGCGGCGACGCGCTCGTCGGGGTGGCGGCGGCCCTGGCGGGCCAGGGCGAGCGCCTCGCGGCGGTCCTCGGCGGGCAGCGCCTGGAAGGCGCGCAGCGCGCGGGCGCGGGTGGCGGCGTCCAGCTCGGGACCGACGACGGTCACCAGTCCTCCTCGGTCGACGTGCTGCGGGGTGCTGCGGGGTGCTGCGGGGTGCTGCGGGGTGCTGGGCGGGTGCGGAGGGCATGGGATTCGAACCCATGAGGAAGGAGTGGTTACCTCCCTAGCGGTTTTCAAGACCGCCGCCTTCAGCCGCTCGGCCAGCCCTCCAGCGCCCTCGCGGGCCCGTCCACTGTACGGCGGCCGCCCGGGCGCGGCGGCTGGGCGGGGCCGCGCTGGGGTAGCGTCGGCCGACCCCGACCGACCGACCAGCGAGCGAGCGCCCTGCGGTGAGCACCGAGAAGACCCTGCGGACCGTCGTCGTGCTCCCCACCTACCAGGAGGCGGACAACGTCGAGGCGGCCCTGCGCCTGCTGCTGGACAGCCCGGTGGCGCCCGACGTGCTGGTGGTCGACGACTCCTCCCCCGACGGCACGGGCGAGGTCGTGCAGCGGGTGGCGGCCGGGCTGGCGCCGGGGCGGGTGCGGCTGCTGACGCGGCCGGTGAAGGAGGGCCTGGGCGCGGCCTACCGCGCCGGCTTCGCAGCCGTGCTGGCCGCCGGCGAGCACGACGTCGTGGTGCAGATGGACGCCGACGGCTCGCACCCGGTGAGCGCGCTGGAGGAGATGCTGCGGCGCGTGGCCGCGGGCGCGGACGTGGTGCTGGGGGCGCGCTACGTGCCGGGCGGGTCGCTGGACGACGCCTGGCCCTGGTACCGCAAGGCGCTGAGCCGGGGGGCGAACGCGTACGCGCGCACGCTGCTGCGCGCGCCGGTCTCGGACCTGACGGGCGGGTTCAAGGCGTGGCGGGCGGACGTGCTGCGCTCGCTGCCGCTGACGGAGCTGACGGCGGCCGGGTACGCGTTCCAGGTGCAGACGACGCTGGCGGCGCTGGAGCGCGGCGCGCGCGTGGAGGAGGTCCCGATCCGCTTCACCGAGCGCGCCCTGGGGGCCTCGAAGATGTCGCGGGAGATCATCGGCGAGGCGATGGTGGCGGTGGTGCGGATGCGCCGGCACGGCGCCACCGGCGCGCGGCGGCGATGAGCGGGGGTACCGGGTGGTGGGCCTCGGGCGCGGCGTGATTGCCTGACCGACAGTGATCTGAGATTGTCGGGGCGTCACGGACGGGTGGGGCCGTGCTGTGCCCGCCTCCCGCCCGAGGACGGCGGCGAACGTCCCCCGCCCACCCTGAGGACCGCGGGAGGACCAGGAGTGCTGGAGGACGACGCCGACGCGGTCGCGCAGCTGCTCGACCTCGCCCGCGACATCTTCGGCACGCCCGTGGCCGCCCTGACCCGCGAGGAGCTGCGCCGCGCGGGCGGCGAGGGCGCGGACGGCGTGCAGCAGACCAGCAGCGTCCTGGACCCGCGCGCCACGGTGCGCCTGCTCGCCGGCACGGACCTGGACCGCTCGGTGCTCGCCGTGCCGGTGGTCCGACCCGACGGCGAACCCGACGGCCGGCTGGTCGGCGTCCCCGACGGACCGCCCGAGGAGCTGTCCTCGCGGCAGCTGGAGGCGCTGCACGTGGTCTCCGCGCTCCTGGCCGGCGTCCTGCACCACCGCGAGCGCCGGCAGGCCGAGCGCAGCTCCCGGCTGTCCTCGCTGGACGCGCTGGTCGCGGGGACGGGCCGCTCGACGGTGCTGCAGCCGATCGTGGACCTGCGCGACGGCGCGGTGGTGGGCGCGGAGGCGCTCAGCCGCTTCACGACGGCCGACGGGGTGCCGCAGCGCCCGGAGCAGGTGTTCGCCGACGCGCGCTCCTCGGGGGCGGGGGTCCGCCTGGAGCGGGCCGCGATCGCCTCGGCGCTGCCGCTGCTGGGCGAGCTGCCCGCGGGCGCCTACCTGGGCGTGAACGCCTCGGCGGAGGCGCTGCTGGACCCGGCCACGCAGCGGTTGCTGCTGGCCGGTGACCCGCACCGGCTGGTCGTGGAGGTCACCGAGCACGACCCGGTCACCGACTACGCCTCGCTGGCGGCCAGCACGGCGGACCTGCGCGCGGCGGGGGTGCGGCTGGCGGTGGACGACGCGGGCGCGGGCTTCGCGAGCCTGCAGCACGTCCTGCACCTGGCCCCGGACATCGTCAAGCTCGACGGGGCGTTCGTGCGGGGCATCGACGCGGACCCGGCCCGGCGGGCCGTGGCCCGCGCCCTGGTGGGTTTCGCCTCCGAGCTGGGCTCGACGACGGTGGCGGAGGGCGTGGAGCGCACCGGGGAGCTGGAGGTGCTGCGCGACCTGGGCGTGCACTGCGGGCAGGGCTACCTGCTGGGCCGCCCCGGCGCGGCGCTGGTGCCGGGTCCGGTGCCGCCGGCCGGGCGGGCCACCTCCCCCGACGACACGACGGTCGTGGAGCTGCCGGTGACCCCGGGAGACCCCGGGGACCCCTGAGAACACGGCACCCCGCCGTGACCGGTGGTCGCGGCGGGGTGCGTCGTGGGTCTGCGGGGCGGGGCGTCAGAGCGTGACGACGCTCAGCTTCCCCTTCCCGTAGCGGGCCACCTCGACGTCGAGGTCGAGGCGGCTGCCCGTGCGGGTGCACGCCTCGACGACGTCGGCGCGCAGGACCTCGCCGGGGGCGTAGGCGGCGTGCAGCTTCAGGTGCGGGGCACCCTCCACGTTGAACAGCGACGCCATGATGTTCAGCACCTCGTTGGCGTTCTGCCGCAGCGCGGCGGACAGCTCGCCGTCCTCCAGCGCCGCCTCGCTCGCGCCCGGCGGGAGCAGGCCGATGGCCGCCCCGGCGTGCGCGGCGAGCGCGAAGTCGAACACCACGACGGCCGAGGAGCGCAGGCGGTCGTCGACGTACAGGCCGACCGCGGAACCCGGCGCGCCGCCCACGGCGGTCGGGGTGCCCGGGGACACCTCGACCTCGCGGCCCAGCAGGTCGGACAGCAGGTTGCGCACCGCCAGGTTCGACGGCAGCGGGCTGGTGCCGGACTCCGACACGCAGCGGCCGGCCGACGCGACCTCGGCCGGGGCCGCCGCGGCACCGCCGCCGAGCACCGGCGCCAGGGCCGCGGCGAACGCGTCCGGCGTGAACGGCTTGGCGATGAGGAACAGCGCGCCGGCCGCGGCGGCCTTCTCGCGCATGTCCTCCGAGCCCTCCGAGGTGACGAACCCGAAGGGCACGTCCTGCCCCGACGCGCGCAGGTTCTGCAGCATCTCGTAGCCGCTGGCCTCGGGCATGTTCCAGTCGGACAGGACGATGTCGGGCTGCTCGGCGCGGACCGCTTCGAAACCCTCCTTGCCGTTCTCCGCCTGGACCACGTCCACCCAGTCGAAACCGGCCTGGCGCAGCGTGCGGATGACGATCTGCCGCATCACGCGGCTGTCGTCGACGACCAGGGCCTTCACGTCAGACCTCCGTAGCGGGAGCGGTGGCGGCCGACCCGGCCAGCCACACCACGAACGACACCGGGTGCCCCTGCCAGACGGCGTCGAGGCGCGCGGCGCACCGGCTGCCCGTGCGGGGCAGCGGCGGGGCGGCCGCGATGGCCGGCAGCCCGAGGGCCCCGGCGTCGGGCACGAGGGCCTTGACGTTGCCGCCGATGATGTTGGCGACCTCGCCGAGGGCGTCGTACACGTCCTCGTCGTCCAGGTCGCCGTCCTCGCTCAGCAGCACGGCGGCCAGCGAGCGGCCCGCGGACCGCGGCACGGTGACGGTGACCAGGCCCGGGCGCGCGCCGGTGATGCCGACGCTCGCGCACAGGACGTCGCCGGTCACCTCCAGCGGCTCGAACGACGGCAGGAACGGCTCGCTCGAGGCGAAGTACGACTCCCACATCTGGTCGACGATCTGCGCGAGCGCCTCGTCCTCGACCGCGTCGGGCTCCAGGCCCTCCAGCTCCACGACGTCCTGGCTCACGCGCCCGCCCCCTCGGGCAGCAGGCCGAGCAGGCCCAGCTTCTCCTCCAGCGCGTCCACCGTGAACGGCTTGATGAGGTACTCGTGCGCACCGGCGGCCAGGGCGCGGACGATCTGCCCGTGCTCGGCCTCCGTGGTGACCATCATGATGGTCAGCGCGCGGTACTCGCGGTTCGCGCGGACCTGCGTGACGAACGTCAGACCGTCCATCACGGGCATGTTCCAGTCGACGGTCGCCAGGTCGGGCAGCGGGCCCGCCTGCAGCACGGCCAGCGCCTCAGCGCCGTCCGCGGCCTCCACCGTCTCGTACCCCAGCTTGCGCAACGCACCCGCGATGATCTTCCGCATCGCCCGGGAGTCGTCCACGACCAGCGCCTTCATCACTGCCCTCCGTTCTTCGGTCGGTGGACGGAAACCCGGCCGACGGGTTCCCTGTCCCAGTTGTCGTCGACGCCCAGCGTCGTCTCGGCCCCCCCGAGGAACAGGTATCCCCCGGGCTTCAGCACGCGGCGCACCCTCGTGAGGATGTCCCGCTTGGTCTGCAGGTCGAAGTAGATGAGGACGTTCCGCAGGAACACCACGTCGAACTGGCCGAGCAGGGTGTACGGGCTGGTGAGGTTCAGCTGGCTGAACCGCACGAGCCGGCGGATGTCGTCGTTCACCTGCCACTGCGTGCCCACCCGCGTGAAGTGGCGCACCAGCAGCGGCGCGGGCAGGCCGCGGTTGACCTCCAGCTGCGAGTAGCGGCCGGCCTTGGCCTTCTCCAGCACCTCGGTGGACAGGTCGGTCGCGACGATCTCGACGCGCCAGCCCTCCGCCAGGACGCTGTCGGCCAGGCTGATCGCCAGGCTGTACGGCTCCTGTCCCGTGGAGCAGGCCGCGGACCAGATCCGCAGCGAGCGGGTCGAGGCGCGCGCCTGCTTCAGGGCCGGCACCACGGACGTGGCGAACGCCTGGAACGGCGCACCGTCGCGGTACCAGGACGTCTCGTTCGTCGTCAGCGCCTCGACGATCGCGGTCTGCGCCTTGCGGTCCGGGCGCAGCCGGACCCCGTCGACGTACGCGGACACGTCCGCGGCACCGGCCGCCCGCGCGAGCGGGACGAGCCGGGACTCCACCAGGTACTCCTTGCCGCGCTCGAGGACGATCGCGCTCTCTCGCCTCACGAGGGTGCAGACCCACTCGAAGGCCGCCGGCGTCAGCGCCATGTCACCACCTGCCTCAGGGGGTTCGGACCGCGGGGGCGGTCGGACGGGTCGCCGGCGGGCGCGCCGGCGAGGGGGTCGCCGCGGCGCGGCTCGTGAACGAGCTCGCCGGCGGCAGCGGGGGCAGGGCACGGCCCGGGGCCGTCCGCGCCGCCGCGGGGATCGTGGAACCCGCGCGCGCGCCCAGCCGGCGCACGATCGCGTCGGGGATCGCGCCGAGCGGGAGGACCTCGTCGGCCACGCCCTCGCGGGCGACGGCGCCGGGCATGCCCCACACCACGGAGGTGGCCTCGTCCTGGACCACCACCTGCCCGCCGGCCTCGGCGACGGCCTTGCAGGACAGCTTGCCGTCCGAGCCCATGCCGGTGAGGACGACCGCCAGCAGGTCGCCGCCGAACACGGCGACCGCCGAGCGGACCATGACGTCGACGGCGGGGCGGCAGAAGTTCTCCGGCGGGCCCTGGTGCAGCTTCACGGCCAGGCCCGCGCCGCGGCGCACGACCTCCATGTGGAAGTCGCCGGGGGCGATGTAGACGGTGCCGGGCACGACGGCCTGCCCGTCGGTGGCCTCCACGACCGTCAGCGCCGTCGCCTTGTCGAGGCGCTGCGCGTACAGGCGGGTGAACACCGGCGGCATGTGCTGGGTGACGAGGACGGGCACCGGCAGCGACGCGGGCAGCTTCGCCAGGACGGCGGCCAGCGCCTCCGGCCCGCCGGTGGAGGAACCGACCACCAGGGCGCGCGGGGTGCCGGGGGCGCCGCTGCGAGTGCGGACGGCCACGGGCGCGGCCGGGCGCGCCGGGACCGCTGCCGCGGCGGGCGCGGCGGCCGGGGCGGCGGCCTCGGAGAACCACGGGACGAGCGCCTTGATCTTCGGGATGAGCTGCGCGCGCACCGACTCCATCGACTCGGCGACCGACCCGACGTTCGCGGGCTTGGTCACGTAGTCGGAGGCGCCGTTCGACAGGGCCTCCAGCGTCGCCGACGCGCCCCGCTCGGTGAGCGTGGAGAACATCACGACGGGCAGGCGGCGGTCGACCTTGCGGACCTCCAGCAGCGTCTGCAGGCCGTCCATGACGGGCATCTCGATGTCCAGCGTCACGGCGTCCGGCGACAGCTGCGCCAGCTTGTCCAGCGCGACCTTGCCGTTCGGCGCGGTGCCCACGACCTCCAGGGCCGGGTCGCCGGACAGGACGTCGGTCACGATGCGGCGCACCACGACGGAGTCGTCGACGACGAGGACTCGAACGCGTCGCTGCACCTCGCACCTGGCCTTCCGCGCGGCTGACGCGCCGCTGAGCGCACCGCCCCGGACCGGGCGGCTCCCCTGTCCATCGGCCGGAGCGGGCCGGGCCTGAAGCGCCGCCCCGACCAGCCCCGGCCGATCGCGCGCGGGTGCGCCCGCGGCGCCCCCGGCGGTGCTGCCGGGGGCGCCGCGGGGCGGGGTCAGGCGGAGCGGCGGCGGGCGCGCAGGCCCAGGGCCAGACCGCCGAGGCCGGCGGCGAGGCCGGCCCCGGCCAGGCCGCGGGCCACGCCGTCCGGGCCGCCGTCCGACCCGCCGTCCGACCCGTCGGCCGTGCTGGCGACCGGGGCGGTCCGCTCCTCGGCCTCGTCGGCGGGCGCCGCCCCGTGGGCGCCGTGGCCGTCCCCGGCGGCCTCCGTGGTCGTGAACTCCGGCGCCGGGTGCTCGGGCTCGGCCGCGCCCGGGTCGCCGACCTCGGTCCAGGCGGCGACCTCGCCGTCGGCGTACGTCTGCACCGCGGGCAGGACGACGCGGGTGCCGGCTGCCGGCAGCGGGCCGACCTGCAGCTGGAACTGCTCGAACTCGCCGACGCCGGTGCCGGGGCCGTCGGCGGTCCAGGTGACCGTCAGCGGCGCCCGCGTGAGCGTGACGCCGTCGACGTCCACGGGCTCGGGCAGCTCGCCCTCGCTGACCACGGCCGTCCAGCCCGGCAGGGGCCGCACGCGCACCGAGGTGAACGGGGTGTCCGTGGGCAGGCTGACCTCCAGCGACGTGCTGGCGGCGGTGTCGGACTCCGTCGGCACGCGCAGGGTGACGACGCTCCAGCCGCCGGCGGCGGTGGTCTCGGGGACGGCGCGCACGTGCGCGGAGGCCGCCGGCGCGCCGGCGAGGAGGGTCAGGCCGGTGACGGCGAGGACGGCCGCGCCCGCGCGGGCGAGGGCGCGCGGACGGGGGGTGGGGGTGGTGCTGGGCACGGTGGTCTCCCGGGTCGTGTCAGGGGTGGTGGGACCCGTGCCCGGAGGCGCGTCAGGGCGACGCGGCGAGGCTCCGCGCACGGGGTGGCGAGGGCTGGCGCCGCGGGGGCGGCCCCCGCCGCGGTGCGCGGCGGACGACGACGAGGCTCGGGGCGGCCACGGCCGGCGGGGCGGGCGGCGGGGTGCGCCGCGGACCCGGCGGTGGCGGGAAGGCCAGGCGCAGGACGACGAGCAGCGGCCGCCACCAGGCGCGCAGCGCCCACAGCGCGGCCTCGCCGCGGGCCAGGACGAGCGCCGCGAGCAGCGTCGCGGCGGTGTGGGCGGCGAGCATGGCCGCCGGCGCGCCCGCCGCGCCCACCTGCGCGCCCGTGGCCGCGGCGGGCGCCGCGAGCAGCAGCTGCCCGTGGTGCCCGGCGCCGCCGACCGCACCCGCTGGGAGCGCGCAGGTGGCGGCCAGCACCTCGTGCAGGGCCACCTGCCCGGCACCGAGGACGCCGAGCAGCGCCGGCCCGGACAGCCGGCGGCGGGTGAGCAGGTGGGCGGCGCAGGTGGTGATCGCGAGCAGCGCGAGCGTCGTCAGCGCGTCGGGCAGCCCGCCGCCGGCCGCGACGTGCGCGGCGGAGGCGAGCGCCAGGACGGTGCCGGCCACGGCGGCCGCGCGCGCGGCGCGCAGCGTCCCCCGGGCCGGTGCGATCACCCCCCGACCCTAGGTCCCGCCGCAGCCCCGCTCCGCCATCCCCGCCCGCTCCCCCCGCCCGCTCCCCCTCCCCCGCCGTGATCATGGATGGTCACCCCTTCACCCATCCATGATCACCGTGATCTTGCAGGGTCTCCCAGCAAGATCACGACGGGAGGAGGAGCGGGTGGGCTGCCGGAGGCGTCCCGTCAGGGGGTGGGCGCCGGCTCGTCGCCGAAGGCGGCCACCCAGGGGCGCAGGAGGACCGCGCGGGCGTCGGAGGACAGCAGGTCGGCGACGACCTCGGCGTGCACGACGCCGCTGACGACGTTCCAGAGACCGCCCGCGCCGTCGGCCGCGTCCAGCCCGCCGGCGCGGAACGCCCGCACGGCCAGCAGCTGCGCGGCGGCCGCGGTGCGGGTGCGGCCGGACAGGTGCACCGCCCACGACGCGTCGTGCAGGGCGCTGGCCCACTCCCCGCCGCTGGGGCGGGCGGTGTCGGCCGCCGCGCGCAGGCACGCCCGGTCGGTGCCGTCGAGGCGGGCCAGGGTGCCCAGCACGACCGCCACACCGCCCTGCTCGGGGCCCAGCCCGTCGGGCACGTCCGGCAGCGGCGCCAGGTCGCGGGAGGCCTGCACGTACGGGGCGGCCAGCGCCCGGCGCACGTCGGCGGGCAGCCGGTCCGCCAGGTAGGCGGACACGGCGGCGTCGGCGAGGACGTCCGCGGCGCGCGCGGCGACGTCCGCGCGCAGCGCGGGCCCGTCGCCGTCGAGGCTGCGGGACCACGTCCAGTCGAGGACGTCGTGGTGCACCAGGCGCACCAGCGCGTCCGCGTCGGCCACCGTGCCGGCCCGCAGGGCCCGCACCACCCCGGCCTCCAGCCGCGGCCCGACGACGTCCTCCTCGAACGCGTGCTCGGCCAGCCCCCCGGCCACCTGCCCGAGCACGTCGGTCAGCTGCGGCGCCGCGGCCACCGCCTCGCGCACGACCTCGTGGGCGCGCTCGCGCGCCGCCGGGTCCCAGCGGGCGGCCAGCACGTCCAGCTCGCGCGGGCCGCAGTCCAGCCCGCGCAGCAGCACCTCGGCGGCCGAGTCGCCGGCCGGCAGGCGCACCAGGTCGAACCCCAGGACGGGCGAGCTCACGAGCGAGTAGTGCACGGCGTCCGCCTCCGGGTGCTGCTGCGCTGCGCGCCGTCGTCGGTGCGGCGTCGTGACCACCCTCGCACCGCGCGGTGCGGGCGGCCAGGCACGGCCGCGTCGCGTCACCCGGGAGGCGGCACGCTCGACCACCGGCGGCGCACCGCGAGCGCCCTCGCTGCGCCGGACGGGTGAGCGCGGCCGGGTCCGGCCGTCCACCACGCGCGCGGCCGTCACCGGCCGTAGCGTCGGGGGGTGGCGGGAGAACGGGCGCGCGCGGGCGGTCGCACCGGTCAGGAGCTCGGGGACGAGCGCGAGGACGAGCGCGAGGACGAGCGCGAGGACGAGCGCGAGGACGGCGGCGGGCCCGGCGCGGACCCCGGCGCGCGCACGTGGGTGCCGTGGGTGCTGTGCGCGGTGTCGCTGGGCACGCTGCTGGTGCTGGGCGAGGCCGCGCACTCGGTGCTCACCGGCGAGGCGGACGAGCAGCTGCTCGGGATCCCCTCCGGCGACCTGCTGACGGCCGCGCAGAGCGCCGGTCTCGACACGGCGCGGATCGGGGCCCTGTGGTCGACCGTCGAGGGCGCGCCGGGGCTGCTGGTGAGCACCCTGGGGCTGGCCGTGGTCGCGGTGGCCGGGGTCGCGCGCCGTCCGGGCTGGCTGGTGCCGTCGGCCCCGGCGCGCTGGGCGGCGGCCGGACTGGCCGCCGCCACCGCCGTGGCCGCCGCCGCTTGGTGCTCGGTGGGCCTGCGGCTGGCGGCGGCGACGCTGGACGAGCAGGGCTTCTGGTACTGGGGCCGCCCCGGGCCGGGTGTCTGGGTGGTCACGACGGTGCCCGCGGGCGTGGCGGTGCTGGCCGCCGTGGTCGCGGGCGCGCTGCTGCGGCCGGGGTCCGCGCCGGCCGGCCTCGCGCGGGAGCCGGAGGTCGCGGGCACCGCTGACGCGGACGGCGCGGCGGACGGCGGCGCGGACGCTGCGGCGGGGGGCGCCGTGGACGGGCCGGCGGTCCCCGCCGACGTTCCCGCCGGCGGGGCGGCGCCCGGTGGCGGGACGACCGGTGCCGGCCCCGGGCTCCCCCGGGCCGGTGTCGACGGCGCGGACGGAGCGGGGGCCGCCGGTCACGCGCCGCCGCGCGGCGTGCCCGGACCGGCCGCCTCGCCGCTGGGCGACCTGCCCAAGGGCGACCCGTCGCTGTACCGGCGCCCCACCCCCTGAACCCCCTGAACCCCCTGAACCCCCTGAACCCCCGGAACCC
>NZ_JBJLSH010000042.1:0-39373 GCF_050871905.1 Kineococcus haloalkalitolerans | reverse complement strand
CCCCCCCCCCCCCCCCCCCCCCCCCCCCCCCCCCCCCCCCCCCCCCCCCCCCCCCCCCCCCCCCCCCCCCCCCCCCCCCCCCCCCCCCCCCCCCCCACGCAGGCGGCCGGCGTGATCGCCCTGGCGCAGCGCCTGCACGACGAGTACGTGCGCGACGGCGAGCAGCAGCGCGACGCCCTCGTCTCCTCCGCGCAGGAGCAGGCCGCGCGGGTCGTCGCCGACGCCGAGGAGCAGCGCGACCGGACCCTGGGCGACCTGGAGGCGCGGCGCGAGCGGCTGGAGGCCGCCCTGCGCCAGCTGCACGGGCGCGAGGACGCCTACCGGCGCCAGTTGGAGGACTTCATGACGACGCAGCTCACGGAGCTGCGTCGCAGCCCGCGCGCGGTCCCGGACGACGCCGTCGCCCGCTGAGACTGGTCCGTCAGGGATCTGCACGGCCCCAAGTGAGTGACTTTCCGTTTCCGCTTGCTCACTAGGAGTCATTGTCCTTACGCTCACCCGCACGCGGCAGGGGGTCGCGCGACGAGGGGGGACCATGACGCAGGACGTGGCGGTGCAGGAGGCGGGCGCGGTGGCGGCACCCGCGGCGGCGGGGACGGCGTCCGCGGTGCGCACCACCGCCCGCGCGGTGGCGCGCTCGGGCGCCCGCCGCCGCGCCGACGCCGTGCGGGAGCTGCCGGTGGCCGCGTCCGAGGACGCCTGGACACCGGACGAGCTGGACGGGGTGCGCGCGGAGCTGGACGCGGAGGTGGTGCGGCTGAGCGCCGACGTGGCCGCGGCCACCTCCTCCTTCTCCGCTCTCGTGTCCGCGGGCGGTGAGGGTGCCGGGGACGACCAGGTGGACCACGGTGCCGCCACGGCCGGGCGCGAGCACGAGATGACGATCGTCAACAACGCCCGGGACCTGCTGGAGCAGACCCAGCGCGCCCTCGTGCGCCTGGCCTCCGGCGCCTACGGCACGTGCGAGTCGTGCAGCGGCCCGATCGGCAAGGCCCGGCTGCAGGCGTTCCCGCGGGTCACCCTCTGCGTCGGCTGCAAGGCGCGCGCCGAGCGCCGCTGACCCGCGGCGCGGGCCGGGCGTCCAGGTCTCCCGGCCCGCACCGGCCCGCACCGGCCCCGTGGGAGGATCGGGGGGCGATGAGCCAGATCCCCGGCCCCGACGCGGCCCGCCCCGACGACCCCGAGGTCCCCGCCGGCGCGCGCCCGGCCGCGGCGGACGAGACCCGCGCGACCGACGGTGCGGGAGACGACCCCGCCGCTCCCGTGCGCCCGCGTCGCACCGGGACGCTGTTCGCGATCGCCCTGCTCGTGTACGCGGCGGACCAGCTGACCAAGGTGCTGGCCGTCGCCAACCTCGAGCCCGGGGTCCCGCAGCCGTTCGTCGGCGAGCTGCTGCAGCTGCACCTCATCCGCAACCCCGGTGCCGCCTTCAGCCTGGCCACCGGCATGACGTGGGTGTTCACGATCGTGGCCGCCGCGGTGGTCGTCGTGGTCGTCCGGATGGCCCGCAGGCTGCGCAGCGGTCCGTGGGCGCTGGCGCTGGGCCTGCTGCTGGCCGGGGCGACGGGCAACCTCACCGACCGGCTCCTGCGCCAGCCGGGCTTCGGCCGCGGGCACGTCGTGGACTTCCTCGAGCTGCCCAACTGGCCGATCTTCAACGTGGCGGACTCCGCCATCGTGGCCGCGGCCGTCCTCATCGCCCTGCTGGGGCTGCGCGGGATCAACCTCGACGGCACCCGCGAGCCGTCCCGCCGCGAGCGCGGGAGGACCGGTGCCTGAGACCCGCAGCCTGCCCGTGCCCGACGGGCTGGAGGGCGAGCGCGTCGACGCGGCCCTGGCGCGCCTGCTGGGCCTCTCGCGCAGCCGCGCCGCCGAGGTGGCCGCCGCGGGCGGTGTGCTCGTCGACGGCGTCGTCGTCGGCAAGTCCGACCGCGTGCGCGCCGGCGCCTGGTTGGAGGTGGAGGTCCCCGACCCGCCGTCCGCGCCGGTCGTGGTGCCCGAGGTCGTCGAGGGGCTCAGCGTCGTGCACGACGACGCGGACCTGGTGGTCGTCGACAAGCCGGTCGGCGTGGCCGCGCACCCCAGCCCCGGCTGGGACGGGCCCACCGTCGTCGGTGGCCTGGCGGCCGCGGGGTACGCGATCGCCACGTCCGGCGCGGCCGAGCGCCAGGGCGTCGTGCACCGCCTCGACGTCGGCACGAGCGGCCTGATGGTCGTCGCCAAGACCGAGGGCGCCTACACCGCGCTCAAGCGCGCCTTCAAGGAGCGCACGGTCGAGAAGGTCTACCACGCGCTCGTGCAGGGCCACCCCGATCCGCTGCGCGGCACGATCGACGCACCCATCGGGCGCCACCCGGGCAGCGCGTGGCGCTTCGCGGTCACCGCCGACGGCAAGCCGAGCGTCACGCACTACGAGGTGCAGGAGGCCTTCCGGGCCGCGGCCCTGGTCGAGGTGCACCTGGAGACCGGGCGCACCCACCAGATCCGCGTGCACTTCGCGGCGCTGCGCCACCCGTGCGTGGGCGACCTGACCTACGGCGCGGACCCCGTCCTGGCCGAGCGGCTGGGCGTGTCGCGGCAGTGGCTGCACGCCGTCCGGCTGGGCTTCGAGCACCCGGGCACGGGGCGGCCGGTGGAGTTCACCAGCCCCTACCCGGCCGACCTGACCACGGCGCTGGAGCGGCTCGCCGACTGAGCGTGACCGCCCGGCGGGACGCGGCGAGGCTGCCCGCCGGTGTCGTGGGCGGCGCCTACGATCGACGGGTCGCGCCGGCCCCGCCGGCGCCCGCCCCACCTGCTCGACCCGCTCCACCCGCACCGCTCAGGAGGCGCCTCGCATGGCCAGCGCGGACTCGTTCGTCCACCTGCACGTCCACACCGAGTACTCGATGCTCGACGGCGCCGCCAAGGTCGACGACCTCTTCCGCGAGTCGGCGGCCATGGGCATGCCGGCGCTGGCCACCACCGACCACGGCTTCGTGTTCGGCGCCTACGACTTCTGGAAGACCGCCCGCAAGCACGGCGTCAACCCGATCATCGGCGTGGAGGCCTACCTGACGCCGGGCACCGCCCGCCAGGACAAGACCCGCGTGAAGTGGGGCGACCAGTCCAGCCGCCCGGGCGACGACGTCTCCGGCGCCGGGTCGTACACCCACATGACGATGCTCGCGCAGAACACCGCCGGCATGCACAACCTGTTCAAGATGAGCTCGCTGGCGAGCCTGGAGGGGTTCCTCTACAAGCCCCGCATGGACCGCGAGCTGCTCAGCAGCTACGCGGACGGGCTCATCGCGACCACCGGCTGCCCCTCCGGCGAGGTGCAGACCCGCCTGCGCCTGGGCCAGTACGACGAGGCGCGGGCCGCGGCGGCGGAGTTCCGCGACATCTTCGGCCGGGAGAACTTCTTCTGCGAGCTGATGGACCACGGCCTGGACATCGAGAAGCGCGTGCAGGACGACCTGCTCAAGCTCGCCAAGGACCTCGACCTGCCGCTGGTGGCGACCAACGACCTGCACTACACGGCCGCCGCCGACGCGCAGGCGCACGCGGCGCTGCTGTGCGTGCAGTCCGGTTCCACGCTGGCCGATCCCAAGCGCTTCAAGTTCGACGCCGACGAGTTCTACCTCAAGAGCCCCGCGGAGATGCGCCACCTGTGGCGCGACCACCCGGAGGCGTGCGACAACACCCTGCTCATCGCCGAGCGCTGCCAGGTGGAGTTCACCGAGTCCACCGGCGCGTACATGCCGCGCTTCCCCTGCCCGCCGGGGGAGGACGAGGAGAGCTGGTTCGTCAAGGAGGTCTGGAGCGGCCTGGCGCAGCGCTACCCGGCCGGCATCCCGGACGACGTGCGCAAGCAGGCCGACTACGAGATCGAGGTCATCACCTCCAAGGGGTACGCCGGGTACTTCCTCGTCGTCGCCGACTTCATCAACTGGTCCAAGGAGAACGGCATCCGCGTGGGCCCCGGCCGCGGTTCCGGCGCCGGGTCGATGGCCGCCTACGCCATGAAGATCACCGACCTGGACCCGTTGCGGCACGGGCTGTTCTTCGAGCGCTTCCTCAACCCCGAGCGCATGTCGATGCCCGACTTCGACGTCGACTTCGACGAGCGCCGGCGCGGCGAGGTCATCCAGTACGTCGTCGAGAAGTACGGCACCGACCGCGTCGCGCAGATCGTCACCTACGGCACCATCAAGGCCAAGCAGGCCGTCAAGGACTCCTCCCGGGTGCTCGGGTTCCCGTTCGCGATGGGCGAGCGGATCACCAAGACGATGCCGCCGGCCGTCATGGGCAAGGACATCCCGCTGTCGGGGATCTTCGACCCGAGCCACAAGCGGTACTCCGAGGCGGGGGAGTTCCGCGAGCTGTACAAGAACGACCCCGAGGTCGTGCGCGTGGTCGACACCGCGCGCGGCCTGGAGGGCCTGAAGCGCCAGTGGGGCGTGCACGCCGCCGGCGTCATCATGTCGAGCGAGCCGCTGATCGACCTCATCCCGATCATGAAGCGCGAGGCCGACGGCGCGATCATCACCCAGTTCGACTACCCGACGTGCGAGACGCTCGGGCTGGTCAAGATGGACTTCCTGGGCCTGCGCAACCTCACGATCCTCGACGACGCGCTGAAGAACGTCGTGCTCAACGGCAAGGACCCGGTCGACCTGGACTCCCTGGAGCTGGACGACCCGGCGACGTACGCGCTGCTCTCGCGCGGCGACACCCTCGGCGTGTTCCAGTTCGACGGCGGCCCGATGCGCTCGCTGCTGCGCCTCATGCGACCGGACAATTTCGAGGACATCTCCGCGGTCGGCGCGCTGTACCGCCCCGGGCCGATGGGCGCGAACTCGCACACGAACTACGCGCTGCGCAAGAACGGCCAGCAGGAGATCACCCCGATCCACCCGGAGCTGGCCGAGCCGCTGAAAGAGATCCTCGGCACGACCCACGGCCTGATCGTGTACCAGGAGCAGGTCATGTCGATCGCGCAGAAGGTCGCCGGGTACACGCTCGGCAAGGCCGACCTGCTGCGCCGCGCGATGGGCAAGAAGAAGCGCGAGGTCCTCGACGCCGAGTTCGTCGGCTTCGAGGCCGGCATGAAGGAGAACGGCTACTCCGCCGAGTGCGTCAAGGCGCTGTGGGACATCCTCGTCCCCTTCTCCGACTACGCGTTCAACAAGGCGCACTCGGCCGCCTACGGGCTGGTGTCGTACTGGACGGCGTACCTCAAGGCGAACTACCCGGCCGAGTACATGGCCGCCGTCCTCACCAGCGTGCGCGACGACAAGGACAAGTCGGCGCTGTACCTCAACGAGTGCCGGCGCATGGGCATCAAGGTGCTGCCGCCGGACGTCAACGAGTCCAGCGCGAACTTCACCGCCGTCGGCACCGACATCCGCTTCGGCCTGACCGCGATCCGCAACGTCGGCGCCAACGTCGTGGACGCCATCACGGCCGCCCGCGAGGCGTCCGGGCGCTACGAGTCGTTCACCGACTTCCTCACCAAGGTGCCCGCGGTGGTCTGCAACAAGCGGACCATCGAGTCGCTCATCAAGGCCGGCGCGTTCGACTCCCTGGGCCACCGCCGCCGCGCCCTGGTCGCCAAGCACGAGGACGCCGTCGACGCCGTCGTGGACGTCAAGCGCAACGAGGCCATCGGGCAGTTCGACCTGTTCGCCGGCCTCGGCGGCGACGACGGCCCCGCCGGCGGCGGCTTCACCGTCGAGATCCCCGAGCTGCCGGAGTGGGACAAGGCCGAGCTGCTGGCCCACGAGCGGCAGATGCTCGGCCTGTACGTGTCCGACCACCCGCTGTTCGGGCTGGAGCACCTGCTGGCCAACGCCTCGGACTGCTCGATCGCCGCGCTCACCCAGGACGACGGTCGCCCCGACGGTGCGAACATCACCATCGCCGGGATGATCACGGGCCTGCAGCGCAAGATGACCAAGCAGGGCAGCCCCTGGGCGATCGTCACGGTGGAGGACCTCGAGGGCGCCATCGAGTGCCTGTTCTTCCCGCAGGCCTACGCGGCCGTCGCCCAGCTGCTCGCCGAGGACCTCGTCGTCGTCGTGCGCGGGCGCGTCAACCGCCGCGACGACGTGCCGACCATCTACGCCTCCGAACTGTCGGTGCCGGACGTCTCGGCCACCGACGGGATGCCCGTGACGGTGTCCCTGCCGGTCGCCCGGTGCACCCCGCCGGTCGTCGAGCGCCTCAAGGACGTGCTGACCACCCACCCCGGCATGACCGAGGTGCGGCTGCGGCTGACGAAGGCGGGGGGCGGCGGCACCCTGATGCGGCTGGACGACGCGCTGCGCGTCACCCCCAGCCCCGCGCTGTTCGGCGACCTGAAGGCGCTGCTCGGGCCCTCGTGCCTGGTGTGAGCCCGCGCCGGACGCCCGCCCTGCTGCTCCTCGGCCAGGCGGTCGTCGGTCTCCTCCTGGGCGTGGTGTGGTGGGCGTTGGCCCGCACCCCGCCGGCGTGGCTGGCCGGTGAGCCCGTCGTGTCCAGCCCGGCCGCGCTGCAGGTGGCCCGGGACGGTTCGTTCGTGGTGCTCACCGGGCTCGCTGGCGTCCTCGCCGGCGTGCTCGTGCTGCGCACGGCCCGCCCGGCGCCGCTGGCGACACTGCTCACCGCCGTGGCCGGTGCCCTGGCCGGTGCGCTCCTGGCGGCGGGCACGGGCAGCGCCCTGCCGCCGGCGGACCCGGCCGACCCGGCGCACGTCGGCCTGCTGGCGTGGGGCGTCGTCCTCGTGCAGCCGTTCGCCGTGGCGGCGGTCGTCGCGCTGGTCACGCTGGCCTCGGCCGTCGGGGACTGGGTGCGTCAGCCGTCGGACTGACACGTCCGGGCGCGCGAGAGGTCAGCGGGCGACGTCCGCCAGCGTCGCGCCCGTCAGCCGCACCAGGTCGCCCGGTGCCAGCTCCACCTGCAGCCCCCGTCGCCCGGCGCTGACCAGCACGGTCGCGAAGCCGGTGGCGGAGGCGTCCACGACCGTGGGCAGCGGTGTGCGCTGCCCGAGCGGGCTGATACCGCCCAGGACGTAGCCGCTGGAGCGCTGCGCGCGGGCCGGGTCGGCCATCGTCGCCCGCTTGCCGCCGGCCGCCGCGGCGAGCGCCTTGAGGTCCAGGCTGCGCGGGACGGGGACGACGGCGACGACGAGGCGGCCGTCCACGTCGGCCACGAGCGTCTTGAACACCTGCTCGGCGACCACGTCGAGGCCGCCGGCGCGCAGCGCCCGCACGGCCTCCTCGCCGTAGGCGTGCTCGTCCGCCGCGTGCGCGTAGGGGCGCGCGGTGTGCGCCACGCCGGCGGCCACCAGCGCCTGCAGCGCCGGGGTGGCGGCCTCCGGCGTCCGTCCGCTCCGCTTGGCCACGCCGCTCCTCCTGCCCGTGCTCAGTTGGGGTTGGACGGCGGGCCCGGCAGCTCGGTCGCCGGGACCGCGCCGAGCGCCCTCACCAGGCCCAGCTCGCGGCGCAGCAGCGCCAGCTCGGCGCGCAGCCGCGAAGCGGTGTCCGGCTCCTCCAGCAGCTCCTGGCGCTGCGGCACCTGCAGCACCATGGCGGCGGCCACGAGGTAGGACAGCACGGAGGGGTCCTCCGGGACGGCGGAGCCGCCGATGTCGAGGGCCTCGCGGTACTGGTCGAAGCGGGTGGCCACGCCTTGCGCGAGGGCGGCGACGTCGGCGTCCTCCTCCAGCTCCTCCTCGTCCTGCCCGAACGGCTCGACCAGCCCGGTCAGGTAGGGGGTGCCGGCCTCCTCGTCGATGCCGAGCAGGCGGAAGCGGGTCGCCCCCACGGTGACGACCTCGTAGCGCCCGTCGTCCAGCTCGGTGACCTCCCGCAGCAGCGCCAGGCAGCCGACCTCGTGCAGGGCCTGCGCGTTGCCCGTCCCCACCTCGTGCCCGGCCTTGATGGCCACCACCCCGAAGCCCTGCGGCGTCCCGTCCTCCGCCTCGCCTGCGGCCACGAGGTCCTGCACGAGCAGCCGGTAGCGCGGCTCGAAGACGTTCAGCGGCAGCACGAGACCGGGGAACAGGACGCTGCCCAGGGGGAACAGCGGCAGGCGTCGCATCACGCGGCTCACCCTAGGGGGACGCCGGGCGCGCGCCGCGGAACCGGGCCTAGGCTCGCGCCGTGACCCTCCCGCCGACCCGCCTGCGCACCGTCGACGCGTTCACCGACCGCCCGTTCTCCGGCAACCCGGCCGCCGTCGTCGTGCTGGACGCCGACCACCCGCGCGCCGGCGACGAGGCGTGGATGCGCGGGGTGGCAGCCGAGCTGAACCTGTCCGAGACGGCGTTCGCCGTGCGCGGCGGGGAGCCCGGCCGGTACGGCCTGCGCTGGTTCACCCCGACGGTGGAGGTGGACCTGTGCGGGCACGCGACCCTGGCCACCGCGCACGTCCTGCACGCCGACGGCGAGACCGGCCCGTTCGTCTTCGACACCCGCAGCGGTGACCTGCGGGCCGAGGTCGGCGACGACGGGATCGTGCTCGACCTGCCCGCGAAGCCCGTCGCGCCGGTGGACCCCGCCGGCCCCGACGCCGACCTCGCCGACCGGCTCGCCGCGGCGCTCGCGGTGCGGGTCGAGGTGTGCGCGCGCGGCGGCGACGACGTGCTGGTCGAGGTCGCCGACGAGGAGACGGTGCGCGCGCTGGTGCCCGACCTGGCGGCGCTGGCGGCGCTCGACGCCCGCGGGATCGTCGTGACGGCCGCGGCCGCCCCGCGCCCGGCCGCCGAGGACGCCGCGCTGGCCGCGCCCGACGTCGTCTCGCGCTTCTTCGGCCCGCGCGTCGGCGTCCCGGAGGACCCGGTGACCGGCAGCGCCCACTGCGCCCTGGCCCCGTACTGGGCGCCGCGGCTGGGCCGCACCCGCTTCAGCGCCCACCAGGTGTCCCCGCGCGGCGGGGTCCTGGACGTCGAGCTGCGCGGGGACCGCGTCCTGCTGACCGGCCGCGCGGTCACCGTCCTGGACGCCCAGCTGCTGACCTGAGCCGCACCCGCCCGCGGGGGTCCGCCGGGCTCGGCCGCCGCGCACCGGCGCCGTAGACTGCCGCCCCGTGACGAGCCCCGCGACGACCCCCGCACCGGCTCCGGCGGCCCCCGCCGCCGGTCCGGCCCCGCTGCGCCGGATCGACCTGCGCGGGCAGCACCTGGACGCCGCCTCCCTGCGCACCGTCGTGCCCCGCGCCGACGTCGACGTGGCCAGCGCCCTGGCCGTGGTCGCCCCGATCTGCGAGGACGTGCGCGCCCGCGGCACCGCCGCCCTGCGCGAGCTGACGCGGCGCTTCGACGGCGTCGACGTGCCGGACGTGCGGGTGCCCGCGGCCGCGCTGGCCCGGGCGCTGGAGGAGCTGGACGCCGACGTGCGCGCCGCGCTGGAGGAGAGCGTGCGCCGGGCCCGCCTCGTGCACGCCGACCAGCGCCGCACCGAGACCACCACCCGCCTCGCGAGCGGGGCGACCGTCACCGAGCGGTGGGTGCCGGTCGGCCGCGTCGGGCTGTACGTGCCCGGCGGCCGCGCGGTGTACCCCTCCAGCGTCGTGATGAACGTCGTCCCCGCCCAGGAGGCCGGGGTCGCCTCGATCGCGGTGGCCTCGCCCGCCCAGCGCGAGCACGGCGGCCTGCCCCACCCCACGATCCTCGCCGCCTGCGCGCTGCTGGGCGTGCAGGAGGTGTACGCGGTCGGCGGCGCGCAGGCCGTGGCGATGTTCGCCTACGGCGCCCGCGACGAGGACGGCGCGCTCGTCGTCGAGCCCGTGGACGTCGTCACCGGCCCCGGCAACGTGTACGTGGCCTCCGCCAAGCGGTACGTGCAGGGCGTCGTCGGCATCGACTCCGAGGCCGGGCCCACCGAGATCGCCGTCCTGGCCGACGACACCGCCGACGCCGACCACGTGGCCGCCGACCTCGTCAGCCAGGCCGAGCACGACCCGCTGGCCGCCGCGGTCCTCGTCACCGACTCCGAGGCGCTGGCCGACGCCGTCGACGCCGCCCTGGCCGTGCGGGTGCCGGCCGCCCGGCACGCCGAGCGCATCGCGCAGGCCCTGGCCGGGGAGCAGTCCGCCGTCGTCCTCGTCGACGACGTCGAGGCGGGCCTCGCGGTCGTCGACGCCTACGCCGCCGAGCACCTGGAGGTGCAGACCGCCGACGCCCGTGCCGTGGCCGCGCGGGTGCGCGGCGCCGGTGCCGTCTTCGTCGGCCCGCACTCGCCGGTGTCGCTGGGCGACTACTGCGCCGGCTCCAACCACGTCCTGCCCACCGGCGGGACGGCGCTGCACACCGGGGGGCTGAGCGTGCAGACGTTCCTGCGCGGCGTCCACGTCGTCGACTACGACGAGCCCGCCCTGCGCGAGGTCGCCGCCCACGTGGTCGCCCTCGCCGAGGCCGAGGACCTGCCCGCGCACGGCGCGGCCGTCACGGCGCGGTTCGCGTGAGCGGCGACGAGCGGGACGGGACTCCCGGCGGCCCCGGGGACCGCGAGCACCCCGACCTGCCGGACCTGCCGGAGGGGGAGTCGTTCGACCTGGACGCCCTCGACGAGGAGTTCGCCCGCGAGTTCGGCCCCAAGCCGCCGAAGGCGGCCGTGCTCGTCGTGCCGGCCACCAACGCCCGCAAGCTGGCCGAGGTGTGCACGCTCGCCGACGTGCACGCCTGGGTCGTGCCCGTGCGCGGTCTCGGCTGCGCGCTCGTGGCCCAGGACCCCGCCACGGGCGAGCGGGACGCCGAGGCCCTGTCCACCGTGCTGCGCGGCGCCGAGCTGGTCCTGCTGCTGCGCGGAGAGGAGTCCATCGACGGGCAGACCTGGCGCGACGGTCAGCGCGGGGAGGACCCGCGCGCCGGGCTGCTGCTGTCGGTGTGGCCCGACACCGTGCAGCGCCTCGTGCTCGGCTCCCTGGACCCGGCCGAGGCCGGCGGGGTCGCCGGTGGCGACGGCTCCAAGGCCGGCGCGTTCTGGAAGCTGTTCAAGGGCCGCCGCGAGGGCTGAGGTCCCCGGCGGGCGGATGAGGACGGCTGTGGGGGAGGCTGGTCCCCGCGCCGGCGCACCCCGGCCGGCGCCCGTCGAGCGGCCGGAGGACCCGTGCGGATCGTCATCACCGACATCGACCACGACTCGGTGGAGCCCGAGCGCGAGGTCGCGGCCGCCGCGGGTGCCGAGCTCGTCGTCGCCCGGGCGAGCAGTGCCGAGGGCCTCGCCGAGCAGGCCGCCGGCGCGGACGGCCTCGTCGTGCAGTACGCGCGGATCGACGCCGCCCTCCTGGACGCCCTGCCCACCGTGCGGGCCGTCGGCCGCTACGGCGTCGGCGTGGACACCGTCGACGTCGAGTCGTGCACCGCGCGCGGGGTGGCCGTGTGCAACGTGCCCGACTACGGCACCGAGGCCGTCTCCGACCACGCCATCGCCCTGGCCCTGGCGACCGCCCGGCGCATCCCCTGGATGGACCGCGGCGTGCGCGCGGGCGCGGGCGGCCTGGAGGCCGTCCGCCCCCTGCACGGGTTCGGCGGGCGCGTCTTCGGCATCCTCGGCCTCGGCCTCATCGGCGCCGCCACCGCCCGCAAGGCCGCCGGCCTCGGCTACCGGGTCCTCGGTGTGGACGCCCGCTACCAGCCCGGGACCACCGTGGGCGGTGTCGAGGTCGTCGAGCTGGCGGAGCTGCTGCGGCGCGCCCACGTGGTGTCCGTGCACGTGCCCCTGACCCCGGCCACCCACCACCTGCTCGGCGCGGAGGAGCTCGCGCTGCTGGGCCCGGACGCCGTCCTGGTCAACACCAGCCGGGGCGGGGTGGTCGACACCGACGCCCTCGTCGAGGCGCTGCGCGCCGGCCGGCTGCACGGCGCCGGCCTCGACGTCTTCGAGACCGAACCGCTGCCGGGCGGTCACCCCCTGACCGAGCTGGACCAGGTGGTCCTCACCCCCCACCTGGCCTGGTACACCGAGGAGTCCTACGGCGAGCTGAAGCGGCGCACCGTGCAGAACGTCGTCGACGTGCTGTCCGGGCGCGGCGGCCCGCACGTGCTCAACCCCGAGGCCCTGCGCCGGACCGGCGGGGGGACGGCGTGAGGGCCGCGGTCTGGGAGGCCCCCGACGTCGTGCGCCCCGCGCGGGTGCGCGAGCCCGAGGTCCCCGACGGCTGGGCGCTGCTCGACGTCGCCTGCAGCGGCGTGTGCGGCACCGACCTGTCGATCCTGCACGGCTCCCACCCGCGGGCGCGCCCACCGCTCGTCGTGGGGCACGAGGTGTCCGGCCGGGTGGCGCGCGCCGGGGCGAGCGGCCCCCGCGAGGGCGCCCTCGTGGCCGTCGAGCCGCTCATCAGCTGCGGCACCTGCCGGGCCTGCCGCACGGGTCACCCGCACGTGTGCCGCTCCCTGGGACTGTTCGGCATCGACGCGCCCGGGGGGCTGGCCGAGCGGGTGGCCGTGCCGCCCGACCGGCTGCACGAGCTGCCCGCGCACGTCGACCCGCGCACCGCGGCCCTCGTGGAGCCGCTGGCCGTCGCCGTGCACGCGGTGCGCCTGTCGGGGATGGAGCGCGGCGACGTCGTCGCCGTGCACGGCGCCGGGCCCATCGGCCTGCTCACCGCGCTCGTGGCGCGCGCCGAGGGCGCCGGCACCGTCGTCGTCGCCGAGCCGGGGCCGTGGCGGCGCGAGGTCGCCGCCGCGCACGGGTTCCGGGCCGTCGCCGACGGCGGGGAGCTCGCCGACGCGCTGGACGAGCTCACGGACGGCGAGGGCGCCGACACCACCTTCGACACCGCCGGCCACCCGTCGGTCGCGGCCCTCCTGTCGGCCGCCACCCGGGTGCTCGGCCGCGTCGTCGTCGTGGGCGTCTACAAGCAGCCGACGGCGCTGGACCTGCAGGGCGTCTGCTTCCGCGAGCAGTCGCTGCAGGGCGTGCGCGTCTACACGAGCGCCGACGTCCGCCGCGCCGCGCAGCTGGTCGCCGACGACGTCCTCGGCCTGGCCTCCTTCCCCACGACGACGTACCCGCTGGAGCGGGCCGCCGAGGCCTTCGCCGCGGCCGCCGCCGGCAGCGACTGCCTCAAGGTGCTCGTCACCCCCCGCGCCGACCTCGTGGACGGGACGGCGTCGTGAGCCGCGACCCGTTCGACCTGAGCGGCCGCACCGCCGCCGTCACCGGTGGCGGCCGCGGCCTCGGGCTGGGGATCTCCACCGCGCTGCTGCGCGCCGGCGCCGACGTCGTCGTCCTCGGCCGCCGCGAGCCCGACCCGCAGCTGGGCGCGGAGGCCGCGCGCTTGGGCCGCCGCGTCCACCCGTGCCCGGTCGACCTGGCCGACGCGAATGCCGTCGCGGCCGCGGCGCGCGCCGTCCTGGCCGATCACCGCGTCGACGTCCTCGTCAACAACGCCGGCACGCAGGAGCGCCACCCTGCGGTGGAGTTCCCCCTCGAGGCCTTCGACCGCGTCCTGGACGTCAACCTGCGCGCGGTCTTCCAGCTGTGCCAGCTGTTCGGGGCGCCGATGCTGGAGCGCGGCGAGGGCCGCGTCGTCAACGTCGCCTCGCTGCTGTCGTTCCAGGGCGGGCTGACCGTGCCGGCGTACGCGGCCAGCAAGGGCGCCGTCGCTCAGCTGACCAAGGCGCTGTGCAACGAGTGGGCCGGCCGCGGGGTCGGGGTCAACGCCGTGGCCCCGGGCTACATGGCGACCGACATGAACGAGGCCCTGCTGGCCGACCCCGTCCGCCGCGAGCAGCTGTCCGCGCGCATCCCCGCCGGGCGCTGGGGCACGCCGGCCGACGTCGGCGACGTCGTGGTCTTCCTCGCCTCGCCCGCGGCCGCCTACGTGCACGGGCACGTCCTCGCCGTCGACGGCGGGTGGCTGGCCCGGTGAGCGACCCCGACACCCGAGGAGCCGGGGAGGACCGGACCGTGGACGTCCTGCACCGCCTGACCGCCGCCCGCGTCGTGCCCGTCGTCGTCCTGGACGACGCCCGCGCGGCGGTGCCGCTGGCCGACGCGCTGGTCGCCGGCGGCCTGCCCGTCGCCGAGATCACCTTCCGCACCCCGGCCGCGGCCGACGCCGTGCGGGCCGTGGCCGACCGCGGCGGCGTCCTCGTGGGCGCCGGCACCGTCCTGCGCGCCGCGCAGGTCGACGAGGCCGTCGCGGCCGGCGCTTCCTACGTCGTGTCCCCGGGTCTCAGCCGCGCGGTCGTGGAGCGCTGCCGCGAGCACGGCGTGCCGGTGCTGCCCGGCGCGGTCACCGCCACCGAGGTCCAGACCGCCCTGGAGCTGGGCCTGGACGTGGTGAAGTTCTTCCCCGCCGCCACCTCCGGCGGGCCCGCGGCCGTGCGGGCGCTCGCGGCCCCCTTCGCCGGGGTGCGGTTCGTGCCCACCGGCGGGATCGGCCCCGCCGACCTGGCCGACTGGCTGTCCGTGCCCGCCGTCGCAGCCGTCGGCGGCTCGTGGATGGTGCCGCGCGAGCGGATCGCCGCCGGTGACTTCGGCGCGGTGCGCGAGCTGACGGCGGTCGCCGTGGCCGCCGCCCGGGCGGCGGCCCCGTGAGCGCCGGCGGGCTCGCGCTGCGCCCGGCCACCGAGTGCGCGTTCGACGTGGTCGCCCTGGGCGAGGTGATGCTGCGCTTCGACCCCGGCGAGGGGCGGGTGCGCACCGCCCGTCGCTTCGACGTCCACGAGGGCGGCGGGGAGTACAACGTCGCCCGCGGGCTGCGCCGCTGCTTCGGCCGGCGCACCGCCGTCGTCACCGCCCTCGTCGACGACGAGGTGGGACGCCTGGTGGAGGACCTCGTCCTGACCGGCGGCGTCGACACCTCCCTGCTGCGCTGGGTGCCCGGCGACGGCGCGGGCCGCACCGTGCGCAACGGCCTGAACTTCGTCGAGCGCGGGTTCGGGGTGCGCCGCTCGGTCGGCGTCTCCGACCGGGGCTCGACCGCGGTCAGCCGGCTGCGCCCCGGCGACGTGGACTGGGACGACCTGTTCGGCCGGCGCGGGGTGCGCTGGTTCCACACCGGCGGGATCTTCGCGGCCCTGTCGGGCACCACCTCCGAGGTCGCCGCCGAGGCGCTGGCCGCCGCCCGCCGGCACGGCACGGTGACGTCCTACGACCTGAACTACCGGCCCAGCCTGTGGGCCGGGCGCGGGGGAGCGGCCGCGGCCCAGGAGCTGAACCGGCGCCTGGTCGCCGACGTCGACGTGCTGCTAGGCGCCGGCCTGGCCGGGCTGCCCGGCGAGGGCGGCCGGGACGTGGCCGCCGCCCGCGAGCGCGTGCTGCGCGACGCGGAGCAGAACCCCGGCCTGCGCGTGGTCGCCACCACGGTGCGGGGCGTGGTCTCGGCCTCGCGCAACGACCTGACCGCCGTGGCGCACAGCCGCGGCACCGGGCTCGTGCAGGGCCCGGACTGGCGCGGCCTGGACGTCCTGGACCGCATCGGCAGCGGCGACGCGTTCACCGCCGGCCTCGTGCACGGCCTGCTCGACGGGGGCGGGCTGCAGCGCGCCGTCGACCTCGGCGTCGCCCACGGCGCCCTCGTCGCGACCACGCCCGGTGACTCCTCGGCCGCGTCCCTGGGCGACGTCGAGCAGCTGCTGGCCTCCGGGGACGCCTCCGTCTCCCGCTGAGGGCCCCTGAGCGCCGCGGCGGCGGTCCCGGGGGTGCCGCCCGGTCTGGGAGACTGGCGGCGTGACGACCGACACCTCGCCGGGCGCGCCCACCGGCCCGGACACCGGCGCCCCGTCGGCGCCCGCGGCGGCCACGACCCTGGCCGACCTGCCCCTGCGCGACGACCTGCGCGGGGAGGAGCCGTACGGCGCCCCGCAGCTGAGCGTGCCCGTCGTCCTCAACGTCAACGAGAACCCGTACGCGGTCCCGCAGGTCGTCGTGGACGACGTGGCCAGGGCCGTGGCGCGCGCGGCCGCCGGCCTGAACCGCTACCCCGACCGGGAGTTCCTGGACCTGCGCGCCGACCTGGCCGCGTTCCTGCGCACCGAGTCCGGCGCCGAG
Source organism: Kineococcus haloalkalitolerans (assembly GCF_050871905.1). Taxonomy (NCBI): domain Bacteria; kingdom Bacillati; phylum Actinomycetota; class Actinomycetes; order Kineosporiales; family Kineosporiaceae; genus Kineococcus; species Kineococcus haloalkalitolerans. The sequence continues at coordinate 23,408 of NZ_JBJLSH010000042.1, read as the reverse complement.
CTGGCGCCGGAGCAGGTGTGGGCCGCGAACGGCTCCAACGAGGTCATGCTGCACGTGCTGCAGGCGTTCGGCGGGCCCGGCCGCACGGCGCTCAGCTTCGCGCCGACGTACTCGATGTACCCGGAGTACGCGCGCGACACCCTCACCCGGTGGGTCGCGGGCCGGCGCGCGGAGGACTTCACCCTCGACGCCGCCCACGTGCGCGAGCAGGTCGCGCGGCACCGCCCGTCGGTGGTGCTGCTGGCCAGCCCGAACAACCCCACCGGCACCGCCCTGCCGCTGGCCACCGTCGAGGCCGTCCTCGACGCCGTGCGCGAGCTGCCCGGTGGCGCGGTCGTCGTCGTCGACGAGGCGTACGGGGAGTTCCGCCGCGCCGGGGTCCCCAGCGCGCTGGAGCTGCTGCCGCACCACGGCAACCTCGCGGTCAGCCGCACCATGAGCAAGGCGTTCTCGCTGGCCGGGGCCCGCGTCGGCTACCTGGCCGCCTCGCGCGCCTTCGTCGACGCGCTGCGCGTGGTCCGCCTGCCCTACCACCTGTCCGCGGTCACCCAGGCCGTGGCCCGCACGGCCCTGGCCCACTCGCAGCTCCTGCTGGCCCGGGTGGACGAGCTGCGCGCGCGCCGCGACGAGACCGTGGACGTGCTGCGGCGCAAGAGGTTCGAGGTGGCCGAGAGCGACGCGAACTTCGTCCTGTTCGGGCGGTTCGCCGACCGGCACGCGGTGTGGCGGGGGCTGCTCGAGCGCGGCGTCCTGATCCGCGAGACGGGCCCGGACGGCTGGCTGCGCGTGAGCGTGGGCACGGCCGCGGAGATGACGACGTTCCAGGAGGCCCTGGACGAGGTGACGGGCCGGCCGGAGGGCCGGCTCGCGGACAGCACGGGAGGACAGCGGTGAGCCGCACGGCGCGCGTGGAGCGGACGACCTCGGAGTCGAGCGTCCTGGTCGAGCTCGACCTGGACGGCACGGGCCGGACGAGCATCGACACGACGGTGCCCTTCTACGACCACGTCCTGACGGCGCTGGGCAAGCACTCCCTCGTCGACCTGACCGTGCGGGCGAAGGGCGACACCCACATCGACGTGCACCACACCGTCGAGGACACCGCGATCGTCCTCGGGCAGGCGTTCCGGCAGGCGCTGGGCGACAAGAGCGGCATCCGCCGCTTCGCCGACGCCACCGTCCCGCTGGACGAGGCGCTGGCCCACGTGGTCGTCGACGTCTCCGGGCGCCCGTACTGCGTGCACTCCGGCGAGCCGGCGGGCCAGGAGCTGCACCTGATCGGCGGGCACTTCACCGGCTCGCTGACCCGGCACGTGCTGGAGAGCTTCGCCTTCCACGCCCAGATCGCCCTGCACGTGCGCGTGCTGGCCGGCCGGGACCCGCACCACGTCGTCGAGGCCCAGTTCAAGGCGCTGGCGCGCGCCCTGCGCTACGCCGTCGAGCCGGACCCGCGCGTGCAGGGAGTGCCGTCGACCAAGGGCGCGTTGTGACCGGCGTGACCAGCAGCAGCAGCACCACCCGCAGCACCGGCAGGAGGGTCGTCGTCCTCGACTACGGCTCCGGCAACGTCCGCTCCGCGGTGCGCGCCCTGGAGAGGGTCGGCGCCGACGTGGAGCTGACCTCCGACAAGCGCGCCGCGATGGAGGCCGACGGCCTCGTCGTGCCCGGCGTCGGCGCCTTCGCGGCCGTCGCCGAGGGGCTGCGCGCCGTGGGCGGCGAGGAGGTCGTGGACCGCCGGCTGGCGGGCGGGCGGCCCGTGCTGGGCATCTGCGTGGGCCTGCAGGTGATGTTCGACCGCTCCACCGAGCCCGGCGCCGGGGACGAGCGGGGTCTGGGCCAGTGGCCGGGCGCCGTCGAGCGGCTGCCCGCGGACGTCGTGCCGCACATGGGGTGGAGCACCGTCGACGTGCCCGAGGGCTCGGTGCTCTTCGAGGGCCTGGAGGGCGAGCGCTTCTACTTCGTGCACTCCTACGGCGTGCAGCGCTGGGAGCTGGTGGACACCACCGGTGGCCTCGTCGAGCCGCCGCGGGTGACGTGGGCCGAGCACGGCGCCCGGTTCGTGGCCGCGGTGGAGAACGGGCCCCTGTCGGCCACCCAGTTCCACCCGGAGAAGTCCGGGGACGCCGGCGCGCAGCTGCTGCGCAACTGGGTGCGCTCGCTGGGCTGAGCGGACGCCGGGAGCCCTGCGGACGCCGCTCGCGGGCCGCCCTAGAGTGGCCCCCCGTGACCGACGCACCCCGCCCCGCCCAGGACCCCGCCCGCCTCGAGCTGCTGCCCGCCGTGGACGTCGCCGACGGGCAGGCCGTGCGCCTCGTGCAGGGGGAGGCGGGCAGCGAGACGTTCTACGGCTCGCCGCTGGACGCCGCCCTGGCCTGGCAGGAGGCCGGCGCGGAGTGGGTGCACCTGGTCGACCTCGACGCCGCCTTCGGCCGCGGCTCCAACCGCGAGCTGCTCGCCGAGGTCGTCGGGCGCCTGGACGTGGCGGTCGAGCTGTCGGGCGGCATCCGCGACGACGCCTCCCTGGAGGCCGCGCTGGCGACCGGCTGCCGGAGGGTCAACCTCGGCACCGCGGCGCTGGAGGACCCCGACTGGACCCGCGCGGCCATCGCCCGCCACGGCGACCGGATCGCGGTCGGCCTGGACGTGCGCGGCACGACGCTGGCCGCGCGCGGCTGGACCCGCGAGGGCGGGGACCTGTGGGAGGTCCTGGCCCGCCTGGACGCCGACGGCTGCTCGCGCTACGTCGTCACGGACGTGACCAAGGACGGCACCCTGCGCGGGCCGAACACCGACCTGCTGCGCGAGGTGTGCGCGCGCACGAGCGCCCCCGTCGTGGCCTCCGGCGGGGTGTCGAGCCTGGAGGACCTGCGCGTCCTGCGCGAGCTGGTCCCCGTGGGCGTGGAGGGCGCGATCGTCGGCAAGGCGCTGTACGCGCAGGCGTTCACCCTGCCCGAGGCGCTGGACGTGGCGGGGCGGCCCTGACCGGCCCGCAGCCCCCGCAGGAGCCCGGCGCGCGCGGGGACGCCGACTCCGCCGGCGTCCCGTGGGCGGGGCGCACGCTGCTGCCCAACCCCTTCGCCGCCGACGACGGCGGCCGCGACGAGCGGCTGGACGGCGCCCTGCGTGCCTGGGCCGCGCTCGGCGACGGGACACCGGGTGCGGCGGGGGAGGCGGCCGGGGACGCCGCGGGGCGGCTGCGCGCGGAGCGGGACGTGGTCGCGGCGCTGGCCGGCACGCGCCTGTTCGCCCCCGTCGTCGCCGTGCTCGGCGAGGCCGATCCGCAGCCCGCCGGGCCGGCCGGGGACAAGAGCGCCGACATGGCGCTGGCGCTGCTGACCCGCCCGGACGGGCGGCGGGCCCTGCCGCTGTTCACCGCGGTGGAGGCGCTGGGCCGCTGGCGCGCCGACGCGCGCCCGGTGCCGGTCGACGCCGCCCGCGCCGCCCTGTCGGGCGTGCAGGAGCGCTGCGAGGCGATCGTGCTCGACCCGGCCGGGCCGGTGACGTTCGTGGTGCGCCGCCCGGCGGTGTGGGCGCTGGCCCGGCAGGAGGCGTGGACCCCCTCGCCGTTCGACCCGGCCGTGGCCGAGGGGTTGCGCGCCGCGCTGGCCGACCTGCCGGGCCTGCGGGGCGTGCGCTGCGAGGCCGGCGAGGGCGCCGAGCTGCGCCTGGTGCTGGGCGTGGCACCCGGCCTGGGCCGGGCCGCGCTCGCCGAGCTCACCGCCGAGGTGGGGCGCCGGGTGGCGGCCCTGGAGGTGGCGACGCGGGTGGACAGCCTGGAGCTGCGGGTCCTGCCCGCCTGAGGTGCGCCCGCCGTCCGCGCCGGCCCGGGGACCGGGCCGGCGCGCGCGCTCAGGAGGCGACGGGCGTGGCGGGGGAGTCGGCCGGCGCGTCGGCCGACTGCTCGGCGGCCTCGGCCGCCACGGCGGCCTGCCGCTTGCGGATCGTCAGCGCCGCGCCCAGCCCGGCGCCCAGCAGCGCCAGCGCGCTCATCCACGGCTTGTTCAGGCGCCCGCCCAGGGCGGCGTCCAGGGAGTAGCGACCGGGGCCGGCCACGGCCAGCGAGGCGCCCGCCAGGCCGAGGACGGCCGGGTACTCCAGCCCGCCGGAGGTCGCCCAGAAGCCGTTGGGCACGTGCACGGTGGAGGCGGCGGCCATGGTGGCCGCGGTCGCCGCCCCGCCGACCGGGGTGGCCAGCCCGGCGGCCAGCAGCACGCCGCCGGCCGTCTCGCCCAGCCCGGCGAGGATCGCGTTCTGGCGACCGGGGCGGAAGCCCATGGCGTGCATGGCGCCCGCGGTGCCCTCGATGCCGCCGCCGCCGAAGGCGCCGAACAGCTTCTGCGCGCCGTGCGCGGCGAGGGTGCCCCCGACGCCGAGGCGCAGGGCCAGCAGGCCCAGGTCGCTGGTGGGGAGAGTCACGGTGGTCCTCCAGTGTCGCTGCGGTCGTCCTGCTCCTACCCCGAGCGGCCCGGACGCACGGGGGCGGACCGAGCGCCCGTGGTCGTCCGGCACTCAACCACCTCCGGCTCGCCGCGTCGCGCCCGCCCCCGCGCCGGCCGTGGCGGCCCGGGGCTCAGACGACGCTGCCGGTGTACCGCTCCCCGGGGCCCTGCCCCGGCGGGTCGGGCACGACGGAGGCCTCGCGGAACGCCAGCTGCAGCGAGCGCAGCCCGTCGCGCAGGGGGCGCGCGTGCCGGTCGCCGATCTCGGGGGCGGCGGCCGTCACCAGCCCGGCCAGCGCGGTGATGAGCACCCGCGCCTCGGCCAGGTCCAGGTGCCCGGCCTCCTCGGCGTCCTCGGCCAGGCCGCACTTGACGGCCGCGGCGCTCATCAGGTGCACGCAGGCGGTGGTGACCAGCTCGGCGGCGGGCACCTCGGCGATGTCGCGGGCGGCGTCCGCGGCGCTGCCCGGGGTGCCGTCCGGGGCGCTGCCCGGGGTGCCGTCCGGGGCGCTGCCCGGGGTGGCGTCGGTGGGATCGGGTGAGGACATGCTGGTACCCTCGCAGGTGACCGACCGGCTCACGTCACCGGTCCCGCGGCCGTTCCGGCGGCCCGGGCGGCGTTCGTGGGGCCGGAGCGCGAAGCGGAGGCCTCCTCCCACCCGCGGTGCAGCGCACCGCCGGGTCCCGGTCCAGCTCGCCGTCCCCGGACGGCGGGCGAGGCGTCGTCGTCGTGGGTGATCCGCGGCCGGTGCCGGATCAGGCAGGCCTCCGTGCGCGTCCGCGCGCGGGGGCCTTCCTCGTGTCCGGCGGCCCCCCGACGAACGACGAAGGAGCAGCACATCAGCGAGCCCCGCATCAACGACCGCATCCGTGTTCCCGAGGTGCGGCTCGTGGGCCCCAACGGCGAACAGGTCGGGATCGTGCGCGTCGAGGACGCGCTGCGGCTCGCCGACGAGGCCGGTCTCGACCTGGTCGAGGTCGCCCCGACGGCGCGTCCCCCGGTCTGCAAGCTCATGGACTTCGGCAAGTTCAAGTACGAGTCCGACATGAAGGCCCGCGAAGCCCGCAAGAACCAGTCGAACACGATCCTCAAGGAGATCCGCTTCCGCCTGAAGATCGACCCGCACGACTACGGCACCAAGAAGGGCCACGTCGAGCGGTTCCTCAAGGCGGGGGACAAGGTCAAGGTGATGATCATGTTCCGCGGGCGCGAGCAGTCCCGGCCCGAGATGGGCTTCCGGCTGCTGCAGCGCCTCGCGGAGGACGTCTCCGACCTGGGCAGCGTCGAGAGCTCGCCGCGCCAGGACGGCCGCAACATGGTGATGGTCATCGGGCCGCACAAGAAGAAGGCCGAGGCCAAGGCCGAGGACCGTCGCCGCAAGGAGGCGGACGCCGCCGGGACCGCCGAGGTCGCCGCCGCCGACGAGTCGGCCGCCACCGCGTCCTGACACCGGGGCCCGCGGCGCCCACCGGGCGCCGCGGGCCCGGGCCAGACCACGAACGATCCAGGAGATCAGCATGCCCAAGAACAAGACCCACTCCGGCGCCAAGAAGCGCTTCCGGATCTCCGGCTCCGGCAAGGTCCTGCGCGAGCGCGCCGGCAAGCGCCACCTGCTCGAGCACAAGGCGACCAAGCGCACCCGCCGGCTGTCGATGGACGCGGTCGTCGCCCCCGCCGACGCCAAGAAGATCAAGAAGCTCCTGGGCCGCTGACCGCCGCCGCACCGGGCACCCCCGGGGCGGCCCCGACCACCCACGCCGCGGAGCGCGCGACCGTCGTCCGACGGACCGCCGGCGCCCGCGGCTCGACATGTGAGGAGAACACCCCGTGGCACGCGTGAAGCGCGCAGTCAACGCCCAGAAGAAGCGCCGCGTCGTCCTCGAGCAGGCCAGCGGTTACCGCGGCCAGCGCTCGCGGCTGTACCGCAAGGCGAAGGAGCAGGTCACCCACTCCCTCGTCTACGCGTACCGCGACCGCAAGGCGCGCAAGGGCGACTTCCGCCGCCTGTGGATCCAGCGCATCAACGCGGCCGCCCGCGCCGAGGGCATGACCTACAACCGGTTCATCCAGGGCCTGAAGGCCGCCGGTGTCGAGGTGGACCGCCGCATGCTCGCCGAACTGGCCGTCTCCGACGCCCCGGCGTTCGCCGCCCTCGTGCAGGTCTCCAAGGCCGCCCTGCCCGCCGCCCCGGCGGCGCAGAGCTCCGCCGCTTGATCCTGCCCCCGCGCAGGACCCCGGGCGCCCGGCCGCGACCGTGCTGACCAACCCCCGCTCCGAGCGGGTGCGGTCGGTGCGGGCGCTGGCCGGGCGCTCCGTGCGTTCGCGCACCGGCACCTTCCTGGCCGAAGGGCCGCAGGCCGTGCGCGAGGCGGTCGCCGCCCACGCCGCGGCCCGCGCCTCCTCCGGTGCCGCGCCCGGGACCGGTGCCGTCGTGCACGACCTGTACGTGACGGCCGCGGCGGCGGCGCGGTACGCCGACGTCGTCGACACCGCCGAGCGCAGCGGCGTGCGCGTCGTCGAGGTCACCGACGAGGTGCTGGCGGCCATGACGGACACCGTCACGCCGCAGGGCCTGCTGGCCGTCTGCCCGCAGCGCCCGGCCCGCCTGGACGACGTCCTGGCCGACGGCCCGCGCCTGCTGGCCGTCCTGGACCGCGTGCGCGATCCCGGCAACGCCGGCACGGTCCTGCGCGCCGCGGACGCCGCCGGCGCCGACGCCGTCGTCCTGACAGCCGCCAGCGTCGACGTGCACAACCCCAAGGTCGTGCGCTCCACCGCCGGCAGCCTGTTCCACCTGCCGGTCGTCGCCGGCGCCGGGCTGGAGGCGCTGCTGGACGGTCTGCGCGCCGCGGGCGTGCAGGTCCTGGCCGCCGATGGCACGGGCGAGCACGACCTGGACGACCTGGCCGACGCGGCCGCGCTCGCCGGCAGCGGCCCGCCGGCCGCCGGGCCGGACCTGCGCCGGCCGACCGCGTGGCTGTTCGGCAACGAGGCGCAGGGCCTGGACGACGCGGGCCGCGCCGGCGCCGACGCCGTCGTGCGGGTGCCCCTGCACGGGCGCGCGGAGAGCCTGAACCTGGCCACGGCGGCCGTGGTGTGCCTGTACGCCAGCGCCCGCGCCCAGCGCAGGCACCCGGCCGCCGGTCCGGCCCCAGCGGGGCCGTCGGCGGGCTGACCGGCCGGGCGGCGGGCGGCGCCGGGGTGGTGCCCGCCCGCGGATGCCCTAGCCTCGCCCCGTGCCGGAGGCGAGGGGGAGCGCCGAGGCCGCGACCGCGGCCCCGTCGTCCCCGCTGCCCGCGGCGCCCGCCCCACCCGACCCGCACGTGGCCCCGGACGCCCCCACCGCGCCGGAGCCGGCGCTGGCCCTGGACGACCTGCCGGACGGCGTCCTCGTCGTCGACGCCGACGGCACCATCGCCGCCGTCAACGCCGCCGCGGCCGCCCTGCTGCACCGCGAGCCCGCCCGCCTGGTGGGGGTCCACGTCCGTCGCGCGCTGCCGCTGCAGGACACCTCGGGCCGGCGCTGGTGGGAGAGCTGGCAGAGCACCGGACCGCTGGCCGACGAGGCCGCGGTGAGCACGGCCGGCGCGGACGCCGACCGCCACCCCGAGCGCATGCTCCTGCTGCCCGGCGGCTCCGAGCTGCTCGTCACCGCCCGCACCGTCCGCGACCCCGCGGGGCGCCCCGCGCGCGTCGTCGTCGCCCTGCGCGGGACCGGCGAGCGCCGGCGCGCGGAGTCCGACGCCGCGAGCCTCATCGCCACCGTCGCCCACGAGCTGCGCTCGCCGCTGACGTCCGTCAAGCAGTTCACGGCCACCCTGCTGCGCCGGTGGGAGCGCTTCAGCGACGAGCAGAAGCGGCTGATGCTCTCGACGGTGGCCGCCGACGCCGACCGCGTCACCCGGCTCGTCGGCGACCTGCTCGACGTCTCCCGCGTGGACACCGGCCGCCTGCGCGTGCACCGGCGCCCCTTCGACCTGCCCGCCCTGGTGCGCGAGCACGTCGAGCGCCTGCTGCTCGCCGGCTACGACGACGAGCGCTTCCGGCTGCGGCTGGCCGGCGACCTGCCGGAGCTGTGGGCCGACCCGGACCGGATGGCGCAGGTCCTGACCAACCTCGTGGAGAACGCGCTGCGGCACGGCGCCGGCACGGTGACGCTCACCGTCTCCCACGACCCCGCCGTCGAGCCGGGCGGGGCGGGCGAGGTCGTCCTGGCGGTGGAGGACGAGGGCGACGGCGTGCCGGCCGAGAACCGCCCGTACGTGTTCTCCAAGTTCTGGCACGGCGGCCAGCGCAGCGGCACCGGGCTGGGCCTGTACGTCACGCGCGGGCTGCTGGAGGCGCACGGCGGGGACGTCACGGTCGACGAGGCCGCCTCCGGCGGTGCCCGCTTCACGGTCCGGCTGCCCGCGGGACCCCCGCCCGGCGAGGACGCTCCCGCCGCCTGAGACGCCGCCTGGGACGGGCCCCGCCCGCGCCGTCTGGGAGGATCACCGCCGCGGGCCCGCCCGCACCGCGCATCGGCGAGACACGAGGACGGAGCGCATGCCCGCAGAGCAGGACCCGGCAGCCCGGGCCGCAGGAGCCGTGGCCGAGGAGGCCGTGCAGCAGGCCATCGACGCGGCGCTGGCCGCCGTGGCCGGTGCCGCCGACCTGGACGAGCTGAAGGCCGTGCGCGTCGCGCACGCCGGCGACCGCAGCCCCCTGGCGCTGGCCAACCGGGAGATCGGCGCCCTGCCCGGCCCGGAGAAGGCCGCCGCCGGCAAGCGCGTGGGCACCGCCCGCGGCCGCTTGAACCAGGCCCTCGCCGCCCGCACCGAGCTCCTGCGCGCGCAGGAGGAGGAGCGCGCCCTGCGCGCGGAGGTCGTCGACGTCACCCTGCCGGCGCGCCGGCCCGAGCGCGGTGCCCGCCACCCGCTGCCGCTGCTGATGGAGCGCGTGGCGGACGTGTTCACCGCGATGGGCTGGGAGGTCGCCGAGGGTCCCGAGGTCGAGGCCGAGTGGTTCAACTTCGACGCGCTGAACTTCGACGCCGACCACCCGGCCCGGCAGATGCAGGACACCTTCTACGTCGCCGACGAGCGCGGCGGGGCCGGTTCGGGCCTGGTGCTGCGCACCCACACCTCCCCGGTGCAGGCGCGCTCGCTGCTGACCCGCGGGGTGCCGCTGTACGTGGTCTGCCCGGGCAAGGTGTTCCGCACCGACGAGCTGGACGCCACGCACACGCCGGTGTTCCACCAGCTGGAGGGCATCGCGGTCGACGAGGGCCTGACGATGGCGCACCTGAAGGGCACGCTGGACCACTTCGCCCGCGCGATGTTCGGCGACGCCGTCGAGACCCGCTGGCGCCCGGCGTTCTTCCCGTTCACCGAGCCCAGCGCCGAGCTGGACCTGCGCTTCTCCCTGGGCCGGGAGGCCGAGCGCGGCTGGATCGAGTGGGGCGGGTGCGGGATGGTCAACCCGAACGTGCTGCGCGCGTGCGGGATCGACCCGGAGCGCTACCGGGGCTTCGCCTTCGGGATGGGGATCGAGCGGACCCTGATGTTCCGCAACGGGGTGACGGACATGCGCGACATGGTGGAGGGCGACGTGCGGTTCAGCCGGGCGTTCGGCGTGGAGGACCTCTCGGCGTCGGGGGTGGCCGACGTCCTCGGCGGCCGCGTCCCGGCCGCCGCCGGCGAGGGGCAGGACGAGCTCTGATGCGGGTGCCCCTGAGCTGGCTGGCCGAGCACGTCGACCTCGAGCCCGGCGCGCGCGGCGCGGACGTGGCCGCGGCCCTGGTGCGGGTGGGCCTGGAGGAGGAGGGCGTGCACACCTCCGACGTGACGGGCCCGCTCGTCGTCGGCCGCGTGCTCGACCTCGTGCCCGAGCCGCAGAAGAACGGCAAGACGGTCAACTGGTGCCACGTCGACGTCGGCCCCGAGCACAACGGCCCCGACGGGCACCGCGGCATCGTCTGCGGCGCGCACAACTTCACCGCCGGCGACGCCGTCGTGGTCGCGCTGCCGGGCGCGGTGCTGCCCGGCGGCTTCGCCATCGCCGCGCGCAAGACCTACGGGCACGTCTCGGACGGGATGATCTGCTCGGCCAGGGAGCTGGGCCTGGGCGCGGACCACTCCGGGATCATCGTCCTCGAGCGCCACCTGCCCGGCGCGGAGCTCACCCCGGGGCAGGACGCGCTGGCGCTGCTGGGCCTGGACGAGGAGGTCGTCGAGGTCAACGTCACCCCGGACCGCGGCTACTGCTTCAGCGTGCGCGGCATCGCCCGCGAGTACGCGCACGGCACCCGCCGCCCCGTCGCCCAGGTGTTCCGCGACCCGGTCGCCGTCGACGTGCCGACCCCGTCCGGACCCGGTCACCCGGTGCGCCTGGCCGACGACGCGCCGGTGCGCGGCGTGGTCGGCTGCGACCGGTTCGTCGCCCGCGTGGTGCGCGGCATCGACCCCTCCGCCCCGACGCCGCGGTTCGTCGCCGACCGGGTCCGGCAGGCCGGCATGCGCTCGATCTCGCTGGCCGTGGACGTGACGAACTACCTCATGCTGGAGACCGGCCAGCCGCTGCACGCCTACGACCTGGCGGAGCTGCAGGGCGAGCTGGTGGTGCGCCGCGCCCGCGCGGGGGAGCGGCTGACCACCCTCGACGACGTCGAGCGGGTGCTGGACCCCGAGGACCTGCTCATCACCGACGAGGCGCCCGGCGACCCCTCCACCTCGCGGGTGCTCTCGCTGGCCGGCGTCATGGGCGGTGCGAGCACCGAGGTGTCGGCGGCGACCACGGACGTGCTCGTGGAGGCGGCGCACTTCTCGCCCGTCTCGGTCGCGCGCACCGCCCGCCGGCACAAGCTGCACACCGAGGGCGCCAAGCGCTGGGAGCGCGGCGTGGACCCGGCGATGACCGCGCAGGTGGCCGAGCTGGCGGTGCGCCTGCTCGTCGAGCACGGCGGCGGCACCGCCGACCCGACGGCCACCGACGTCGTCGTCCCGGGCGCCCCGGGCGCCCCGGCCGCGCTGACGGTGCCGGTGTCCTTCGCCGAGCGGGTCGTGGGCACGCCGTTCACCGAGCGCGAGGTCGTCGGCGCTCTCGAGGAGATCGGCTGCACCGTGACGGCGGACGGCGCGGACCTCGCGGTCGTGCCGCCGAGCTGGCGCCCGGACCTGGCCCAGCCGGTGGACCTGGTGGAGGAGGTCGCGCGCCTGCGCGGCTACGACACCATCCCCTCGGTGCTGCCGGCCGCCCCGGCCGGGCGGGGCCTGACCGCCGGGCAGCGAGCGCGGCGCTCGGCGGCGCGAGCGCTGGCCGACGACGGCTTCGTGGAGGTGCTGTCCTACCCGTTCGTGGCCGCGTCCGTGCACGACACGCAGGGCCTGCCCGCCGACGACCCGCGCCGCTCGGCGCTGCGGCTGGCGAACCCGCTGTCGGAGCAGCAGCCGCTGATGCGCACCAGCGTGCTGGACTCGCTGGTGGAGGTGGTGCGCCGCAACGTCTCGCGGGGTCTGCGCGACCTGGCGCTGGTGGAGTTCGGCAGCGTGACCCACCCGGTGGCCGGCACCGGTCCGGCCCCGCTGCCGGGCGTGGACGGGCGCCCGGGCGAGGAGGAGCTGGCCGCCCTGCTGGCCGCGGTGCCGGCGCAGCCGCTGCACGTGGCCGGCGTGCTCACCGGCGCCCGTCGCCCGCCGGGCGCGGCCGCCGACGGTTTCGCCCGCGGTGGCGAGCCGGTGCTGTGGGCCGACGCGGTCGACGCGGTGCGCACGGTCGCGGCGGCGCTGGGCGTGGAGGTGGTCGTCGAGGCCGCCGAGCACGCGCCGTGGCACCCGGGCCGGTGCGCGCGGGTGAGCACCGCGGCGGGGCACCTCGTCGGCCACGCCGGCGAGCTGCACCCGGCGGCGCTGGCCGCGCTGGAGCTGCCCGCGCGCTCGGCGGCCTTCGAGCTGGACCTGGACGTCCTGCTGGCGCAGGTCGGCGCGCCCCCGCAGGTGGCGCAGCTGTCCGGGTACCCGGCGGCCACCCAGGACGTCGCGCTGGTGGTGGCGGAGGGCGTCGCCGCGGCCGCGGTCGAGGCCGCGCTGCGCGAGGGGGCCGGCGAGCTGCTGGAGGACGTGCGCCTGTTCGACGTCTACACCGGCGCGCAGGTCGGCGAGGGCCGCAAGTCGCTGGCCTACGCGCTGCGCTTCCGGGCGCCGGACCGCACCCTGACGGCGGAGGAGGCCAGCGCCGCCCGCGAGGCGGCGGTGGCCGAGGCCTCCCGCCGCACCGGGGCGGTGCAGCGTGCGTGACGCCGGGTCCGGCAGCGCGGCCGGGGGCGTCGCCCTGGTCACCGGCGCCTCGCGCGGCATCGGCCGCGAGCTGGTGCTGGGCCTGGCCGCGGCGGGGTGGTCGGTGGGGGCGCTCGCGCGGGACGCGCAGGCGCTGGACGCGCTCGTGGAGGAGGTCGCCGACCGGTGCCGCCGGACGGGGTCCGGCGGCCGCGCGGTGGCGACCGTCCTGGACGTCACCGACGTGGCCGCGGTGCCGGCGGCGGTGGTGGCCCTGGAGGCCGAGCTGGGCGGCACCGACCTGCTGGTGAACTGCGCCGGGCGCATCGAGGCCGACGAGGTGCCGGTGTGGGAGGCGGACCTGGACCAGGTGCGCGCGGTGCTGGAGGCCAACGTGCTGGGGCCGTTCGCGCTGGTGCGGGCCGTGGTCCCGGGGATGGTCGCGCGCGGCGGCGGGCGGGTGGTCGACCTCAGCTCGGGCGCGGCGCACAAGGACTCCGGCCTGCACGCGGCGTACGGGGCCAGCAAGGCGGCGGTGTTCCGCCTGGGCGGGGCGGTCGCCGCGGCCGGTGCCGAGCACGGGGTCCGCGCCTTCGAGCTCTCGCCCGGGGTGGTGCGCACGGCGATGTCGCAGGGCATGGCCCAGCACGCCGGGCGCACGGAGTGGACCGACCCGGCCGACGTCGTGGCGATGGTCCTGGCCCTCGGGCGCGGGGACCTGGACGCGTTCTCGGGCCGGTTCCTGCGCGTGGGCGCGGACACGCCCGCCTCGCTGGCGGCCGCGGCGGCCCGCGGCCTGGACGCGCGGGCCCGTCGTCTGGACGTGGTGCCGTGGGGGCCGGACGACCCGCTGGCCTGACCCCGGATCCTGCATGAGCACGCGGTGACGTGTATGGTCATGCACATGATCTCGAACGGGCGGCTCAAGGTCGCCGTCGCGGGCGCCAGCGGGTACGCGGGCGGTGAGCTGCTGCGGCTGCTGCTGGGCCACCCGCAGGTCGAGCTGGGCGCCCTGACCGGCGCCTCCAACGCCGGCACGGCCCTGGGCGAGCTGCAGCCGCACCTGCACCCGCTGGCCGACCGCGTCCTGCAGCCCACCGCGCCTGAGGTCCTCGCGGGCCACGACGTCGTGCTCCTCGCGCTGCCGCACGGGGCGTCCGCGGACGTGGCCGCGGCCCTGGGCGAGGACGTGCTCGTCGTCGACTGCGGTGCCGACCACCGGCTGAGCGACCCCGCCGCGTGGGAGCGCTTCTACGGCACCCCGCACGCCGGGACCTGGCCCTACGGCCTGCCCGAGCTGCCGCTGGCCGGCGGCGGCCGCCAGCGCGAGCGGCTGCGCGGGGCGCGCCGGATCGCCGTCCCCGGCTGCTACCCGACCGCCGTCAGCCTGGCCCTGGCCCCCGGCTTCGCCGCCGGGCTGCTGGCCGGCGAGGACGTCGTCGTCGTCGCCGCCTCGGGCACCTCCGGGGCCGGCAAGAGCCTCAAGCCGCACCTGCTGGGCGCGGAGGTCATGGGGTCGATGAGCCCGTACGGCGTGGGGGGCTCGCACCGGCACACCCCCGAGGTGGAGCAGAACCTCGCCGCCGCGGGCGGCGGGGAGGTCACCGTCTCCTTCACCCCGACGCTGGCGCCGATGGCCCGCGGCATCCTCGCCACCTGCACCGCGCGCCTGGCGCCCGGCGCCGACCCGGGCGCGGTGCGCACGGCCTGGGCCGACGCGTACGCCGACGAGCCGTTCGTGCACCTGCTGCCCGAGGGCCGCTGGCCCAGCACCGCCGCGGTGCTCGGCAGCAACGCGGTGACCCTCCAGGTGACCGTCGACGAGCGCGCCGGGCGCGTCCTCGTCGTGGCCGCCGTCGACAACCTCACCAAGGGCACCGCGGGAGGAGCCGTGCAGAGCGTGAACGTCGCCCTGGACCTGCCGGAGACGACGGGCCTGCCGGCCACGGGGGTGGCCCCGTGAGCGTCACCGCCGCCGCCGGCTTCCGCGCCGCGGGCGTCACCGCCGGGCTGAAGGCCTCCGGCCGCCCCGACGTGGCCCTCGTCGTCAACGACGGCCCCCTGGACGCCGCCGCCGCCGTCTACACCGGCAACCGGTGCAAGGCGCACCCGGTGCTGTGGAGCGAGCGGGCCAGCGCCGACGGGCGCGTGCGCGCCGTGGTGCTGAACTCCGGCGGCGCGAACTGCTTCACCGGCCCGGAGGGCTTCCAGACCACTCACGCGACCGCCGAGCTCGTCGGCGAGCTCGTCGGCTGCGGCGCCGCCGACGTCGTCGTCTGCTCCACCGGCCTCATCGGCGTGCCGCTGGACCGCGAGCGGGTGCTGGCCGGCACCCGCGCCGCCCACGCCCAGCTCGACCCGGACGGCGGCTCGCCCGCCGCCACGGCGATCATGACGACCGACACCGTCTCCAAGCAGGCGCTCGTGCACGGCGACGGGTTCGTCGTGGGCGGCATGGCCAAGGGCGCGGGCATGCTCGCGCCGGGCCTGGCGACGATGCTGGTCGTCCTGACCACCGACGCGGCCGCGAGCGTGCAGGACCTCGACCGCGCGCTGCGCGCCGCGACGCGCACCACGTTCGACCGCGTGGACTCCGACGGCTGCACGTCGACCAACGACACGGTCGTCCTGCTCGCCAGCGGCGCCTCCGGCGCGACGCCGGAGCCCGCGGCCCTGGACGAGGCCGTGCGCGCGGTGTGCGCGCAGCTGGCCCGGATGCTCGTGGCCGACGCCGAGGGCGCCGAGCACGACATCGCCGTCGAGGTCGTCGGCGCGGCCAGCGAGGACGACGCGGTGGAGGTGGCCCGCTCGATCGCGCGCAACAACCTGTTCAAGACCGCGGTGTTCGGCCGCGACCCCAACTGGGGCCGCGTGATGGCCGCCGTCGGCACGACGGGTGCCGCGTTCGAGCCGGCGGCGCTGGACGTCTCGCTCAACGGCGTCGCCGTGTGCGTGGGCGGCGCCCCGCACGCCGACCCGTCCGGTGTCGACCTCGCCCCGCGCGAGGTCCACGTGCTGGTCGACCTGCACGCCGGGGACGCGAGCGCCACGGTGTGGACGAACGACCTGACGCACGCCTACGTGCACGAGAACAGCGCCTACTCGACGTGAGCGGACCCGTGGACCCCGAGAACCCCGCGACCACCGACCCGCGCGACCTGTCGCCCACCGACAAGGCCGGCGTCCTCGTCGAGGCGCTGCCGTGGCTGCAGCGCTGGCGCGGCGCCCTCGTCGTCGTCAAGTACGGCGGCAACGCCATGGTCGACGACGACCTCAAGCGCGCGTTCGCCGAGGACGTCGTCTTCCTGCGCACCGCCGGCCTGCGGCCGGTCGTCGTGCACGGCGGCGGCCCGCAGATCTCGGCGATGCTGGACCGCCTGGACATCCCCAGCGAGTTCCGCGGCGGGCTGCGGGTGACGACGCCCGAGGCGATGGACGTGGTGCGGATGGTCCTGACCGGCCAGGTCGGCCGCGAGCTGGTCGGCCTGCTCAACGCCCACGGGCCGCTGGCCGTCGGGCTGTCCGGGGAGGACGCCGGGCTGCTGCGCGCGCGCCGCCGCCCCGCCCTGGTCGACGGCGAGCCGGTCGACGTGGGCCTGGTCGGCGACGTCGTGGAGGTGGACCCGCGGGCGGTCACCGACCTGCTGGACGCCGGGCGCATCCCCGTCGTGTCCACGGTCGCCCCCGAGGTCGACGACGACGGCGCGCTCGTGCCCGGCTCGGTCCTCAACGTCAACGCGGACACGGCCGCCTCGGCGATCGCCGTCGCGCTGGGCGCGCAGAAGTTCGTCGTCATGACGGACGTGGCCGGGCTGTACCGGGACTGGCCGGACACGAGCTCCCTCGTCAGCGAGATCAGCGCGGCGGAGCTGGCGGACCTGCTGCCGTCGCTGCAGTCCGGGATGGTCCCCAAGATGGAGGCGTGCCTGCGGGCCGTGCGCGGCGGGGTGCCGCGCGCGACGGTCATCGACGGCCGGCTCGCGCACTCGGTGCTGCTGGAGGTCTTCACGACCTCCGGCAACGGCACGATGGTCGTGCCGTGAGAGGGGGAGCGGTGGAGGTCGAGCGCGCTGCGCAGGAGGCGGGGGTCGACGCCCTGCCGGTCGCCGAGGGCGGCGCGGAGGCCTGGCTGGCCCGCTACTCCTCCTCGGTCATGGGCACCTACGGGGTGCCGCAGCGCGTCCTGGTGCGCGGGGAGGGCTGCTGGGTCTGGGACGCCGACGGCAAGCGCTACCTGGACCTGCTGGCCGGGATCGCCACCAACGCCCTGGGGCACGCGCACCCGCTGCTGGTGGCCGCGGTCACCTCGCAGCTGGCGACGCTGGGGCACGTGTCGAACTTCTTCGCCACCGTCCCGCAGGTGGCGCTGGCCGAGCGGCTGCTGCAGGTGGCGCGCGCCCCGGAGGGCTCGCGGGTGTTCTTCTGCAACTCCGGCGCCGAGGCCAACGAGGCGGCGTTCAAGATGGCCCGCCGCACCGGCCGCACGAAGATCGTCGCGGCGGTCGACGGGTTCCACGGCCGCACGCTGGGCGCGCTGGCGCTGACCCACAAGCAGGCCTACCGGGCGCCGTTCGAGCCGCTGCCCGGCGGCGTGGAGCACGTGCCCTACGGCGACGTCGGCGCGCTGGGGCGCGCCGTGGACGGCGCCACGGCCGCGGTGTTCCTGGAACCCGTGCAGGGCGAGGGCGGTGTCACGCCGGCGCCGCCGGGCTACCTGGAGGCCGCCCGGAGCATCACGCGGACGCACGGCGCCCTGCTGGTGCTGGACGAGGTGCAGACGGGGATCGGTCGCTGCGGCGAGTGGTTCGCCCACCAGGCCAGCGAGCACGGCGGCGTCGTCCCGGACGTCCTGACGAGCGCCAAGGGCCTGGGCGGCGGCGTGCCCGTCGGTGCCGCGATCGCCTTCGGCGAGCGCACCGCGGCGCTGCTGGGCGCCGGCCAGCACGGCACGACGTTCGGGGGCAACCCCGTGGCGGCCGCGGCGGGCCTGGCCACGCTGCACGCGATCGAGCGCGACGGCGTGCTGGAGCACGTGCGCCGCACGGGTCGGCACCTGCGCGCCGGCGTGGAGGCGCTGGGCCACCCGCTCGTGGCGGGGGTGCGCGGGGCGGGCCTGCTGCTGGGGATCGGCCTGGCCGAGCCGGTCGCCGCGGCCGTGGCCCGGCACGCGCTGGCCGCCGGGTTCATCGTCAACGCGGTGCGCCCGGACACCGTCCGGATCGCCCCGCCGCTCGTCCTGACCACCGACCAGGCGGACCTGTTCACGGCCGCGCTGCCCGCGCTGCTGGACGCCGCCCGGGCGGAGACCACCACCGCAGGAGGAACCCCGTGACCGTCCGGCACTTCCTCGCCGACGACGACCTGACGCCCGCCGAGCAGGCCGAGGTCCTCTCCCTGGCCGCCCGGCTGAAGGCCGACCGCTTCGCCGAACGGCCCCTGGAGGGCCCGCGCACGGTCGCTCTGCTGTTCGACAAGCCGTCCACGCGCACCCGGGTGTCCTTCTCGGTCGGCGTGGCCGAGCTGGGCGGCGTCCCCCTGGTGCTGGAGGCCGCCGGCTCGCAGCTGGGCCGCGGCGAGCCGGTCGCCGACACCGCCCGGGTCCTGGAGCGGCAGGTCGCGGCGATCGTGTGGCGCACCTCGGCGCAGAGCGGGCTGGAGGAGATGGCCGCCCACTCGCGGGTGCCCGTCGTGAACTCCCTGTCGGACCTGTTCCACCCCTGCCAGGTGCTGGCCGACCTGCTGACGGTCGCCGAGCACCGCGGCGACCTGGCCGGGCGCACGCTGGCCTACGTCGGCGACGGCGCCAACAACATGGCCCACTCGTACCTGCTGGGCGGGGCGACGGCCGGTCTGCACGTGCGCGTCGGCACCCCGGCCACCGACCTGCCCGACCCGGGCGTGGTGCGCCGGGCGCAGGAGGTGGCCGCCCGCACCGGCGGGTCGGTGCGCGTGCTGCACGACGCGACCGCGGCCGTCGAGGGCGCGGACGTCGTGGCCACCGACACCTGGGTGAGCATGGGTCAGGACTCCGCGGGCGCCGAGCGCTTCGCCCCCTTCGCCCTCACGAGCGAGCTGCTGGCCGCGGCCGCTCCGGACGCGGTCGTCCTGCACTGCCTGCCCGCCTACCGCGGCAAGGAGGTCGACGCGGAGGTCATCGACGGCCCGCGCTCGCTGGTGTGGGACGAGGCGGAGAACCGGCTGCACGCGCAGAAGGCGCTGCTGGTCTGGCTGCTCGAGCGCTCGCGCCGCGCGTGAGCGAGGCGTCGGCCCGCGCCGCCGGCGCGGGCACCAAGGCGTTCCGCCACGACCGCATCGCCGCCGTGCTGGCCCGGCGACCGGTGCGCTCGCAGACCGAGCTGGCCGCCCACCTGGCCGAGGAGGGCGTCGCGGTCACGCAGGCCACGCTGTCGCGCGACCTCGTCGAGCTCGGCGCCGTCAAGGTGCGTGACGGCGAGCGCGGGCTGGTGTACGCGCTGCCCGCCGAGGGCGGCGACCGCACCCCGCGCAGCGGGGTCGGGCAGGAGGTCCTGGACGCCCGCCTGGCCCGCTGGTGCGAGGAGCTGCTCGTCTCGGCGGAGGCGTCGGCGAACCTCGTGGTGCTGCGCACCCCGCCGGGGGCCGCGCAGTTCCTGGCCTCCGCGGTGGACCACTCCGTCCTGCCGTCGCTGCTGGGCACCATCGCCGGCGACGACACCGTGCTGGTCATCTGCCGCGACCCGGACGGCGGTCCCGCCGTCGCCGAGCGCTTCCTGGCCCTGGCCCGCCGGGACGCCGCTACGGGTGCGGCAGACTCCCCGGCGGCCGACCACCTGGTCAGCGACGACGTCGGCACCGACGACGTGGACACCGACGACCTGGACACCGACGACGAGGAGCGACCGTGACGCAGCACCAGGCCCCCGCACCCGGGCCGGGCACCGCCGGGGAGAAGGGCCTGTGGGGCGGGCGGTTCGCGACCGGCCCGGCGGCCGCGATGGCGGCGCTGTCGAAGTCCACCCACTTCGACTTCCGCCTGGCGCGCTACGACCTGGCGGGCTCGCGCGCCCACGCCCGCGTCCTGCGCGCCGCCGGCCTGCTCGACGAGGCGACCCTGGCGGCGCTGCTGGCGGGCCTGGACGCGCTGGAGGCCGACGTCGTCTCGGGCGCCTTCACCGCCGCCGAGGACGACGAGGACGTGCACTCCGCGCTGGAGCGCGGCCTGCTGGAGCGCACCGGCCCGGAGGTCGGTGGGCGGCTGCGCGCGGGCCGCTCGCGCAACGACCAGATCGCCACGCTGCTGCGGATGTTCCTGCGCGACCACGCGCGCGTCGTGGCGGCGGGGGTCCTGGACGTCGTGGAGGCCCTGTGCGACCAGGCCGCGGCCCACCCCGGGGCGGCGCTGCCCGGGCGCACGCACCTGCAGCACGCCCAGCCCGTCCTGCTGGCCCACCACCTGCTGGCGCACGCCTGGCCGCTGCTGCGGGACGTGGCGCGCCTGCGCGACTGGGACGTGCGCGCCGGCGTCTCGCCGTACGGCTCGGGCGCGCTGGCGGGTTCTTCCCTGGGCCTGGACCCGGCGGCCGTGGCCCGCGAGCTGGGGTTCACCGCCAGCGTGGAGAACTCCATCGACGGCACGGCCTCGCGCGACGTGGCCGCGGAGTTCGCCTTCGTCGCCGCGATGATCGGCGTGGACCTGTCGCGGATCTCCGAGGAGGTCATCGCCTGGGCGACGAAGGAGTTCTCCTTCGTCACGCTCGACGACGCCTGGTCGACGGGGTCGAGCATCATGCCGCAGAAGAAGAACCCCGACGTCGCCGAGCTGGCGCGCGGGAAGGCGGGCCGGCTGATCGGCGACCTGGCGGGGCTGCTGGCCACGCTCAAGGGCCTGCCGCTGGCGTACAACCGGGACCTGCAGGAGGACAAGGAACCGGTCTTCGACGCGGTCGACACCCTGGAGGTCCTGCTCCCGGCCGTCGCGGGGATGGTCGGCACGCTGCGCTTCCACACGGACCGGATGGCCGAGCTGGCCCCGCTGGGCTTCGCGCTGGCCACGGACGTCGCCGAGTGGCTGGTGCGCCGGGGCGTGCCCTTCCGCGAGGCGCACGTGGTGGCCGGCGCCTGCGTGCGCCGCTGCGAGGAGCGCTCGGCGGCCGAGGGCGTCGGCGTGGAGCTGTGGGACCTCACCGACGACGACCTCGCCGGCGTCTCCCCGCACCTGACGCCCGAGGTCCGCTCCGTCCTGAGCCTGGAGGGGTCGCTGTCCTCGCGCGACGGGGTCGGCGGCACGGCGCCCGTCCGGGTCGCGGAGCAGCTGGCGGCGGCGCGCGCGGCGCTCGCGGAGCACCGGGCGTGGCTGACGAGCTGACGGACGGGGGGGCCGGCCCGGCGCCGGGCGCCCTGCCTCGCGCGTTCTTCGACCGCGACGTGCTCGTCGTGGCGCGCGACCTGCTGGGCCGGGTGGTCCGCCACCGCACCGAGGAGGGCGCGGTGGCGGTCCGCCTCACGGAGGTGGAGGCCTACGCCGGGCCGCTGGACCCCGGCTCGCACGCCTACCGCGGTCGCACGCCGCGCACGGCGGTGATGTTCGGCCCCCCGGGGCACGCCTACGTCTACTTCTCGTACGGCGTGCACTGGTGCGCCAACCTCGTCTGCGGTCCGGAGGGGACGGCCTCGGCGGTGCTCCTGCGCGCCGGTGAGGTCGTGGAGGGGCTCGAGCTGGCCCGCGCGCGCCGTGCGACGGCCCGGCGCGACGCCGACCTGGCGCGCGGGCCGGCGCGGCTGACGGGGGCGCTCGGGCTGGACCGCGCGCAGGACGGCGCCGACGTGTGCGCGGGCGGGCCGCTGCACGTCCTGGCCGGTGACCCGGTGGGCGACGACGTCGTGCGGTGGGGGCCGCGCGTGGGGGTGTCCGGGCCGGGCGGGGCGACGGAGTGGCGGGCGCGGGTCGAGGGCGACCCGACGGTCTCGGCGTACCGGGCCGCGGTGCCGCGCCGGCCCCGCCGCGCCCGGCCGGACGCCTGAGGTCGACCGCGGACCGTGGCACGCTGTCCGGCGGGCGACGGGCGCCCGCCCGGCGGTGCCGGGAACAGGCGAGGAGAGCAGAGTCGTGAGCGACGTCTGGGAGGAACTGCAGTGGCGGGGCCTGGTGGCGCAGTCCACCGACGAGGCCGCGCTGCGTCAGGCTCTGGCGGACGGGCCGCTCACGTACTACGTGGGCTTCGACCCGACCGCGGCCAGCCTGCACGTGGGTCACCTGGTGCAGGTGCTGACCGCGCGGCGGCTGCAGCTGGCCGGGCACCGGCCGCTGGTGCTGGTGGGCGGGGCGACGGGCCTGGTGGGGGACCCGCGCGCCAGCGCGGAGCGGGTGATGAACGACCCGGAGGTCGTCGCCGGCTGGGTGGGGCGCCTGCAGGGGCAGATCGCGCCGTTCCTGGACTTCGAGGGTCCGGCCGCGGCGACGATGGTGGACAACCTGGAGTGGACGTCGCAGATGACGGCCATCGAGCTGCTGCGGGACGTCGGCAAGCACTTCAGCGTCAACCGGATGCTGGACCGCGAGGCCGTCGCCAAGCGGCTGGCCACGACGGGCATCAGCTTCACCGAGTTCAGCTACGTGCTGCTGCAGTCCAACGACTACCTGCAGCTGCACCGCCGGCACGGGTGCTCGCTGCAGCTGGGCGGCTCGGACCAGTGGGGGAACATCACCGCCGGCTGCGAGCTGGTCCGCCGGGTCGACCGCGCCACGGTCCACGCGCTGGCCACGCCGCTCCTGACCAAGGCGGACGGCACCAAGTTCGGCAAGACGGAGTCGGGCGCGGTGTGGCTGGACCCGGAGCTGACGAGCCCGTACGCCTTCCACCAGTTCTGGCTCAACGCCGAGGACGCCCAGGTGGAGGGCTACCTCAAGGCCTTCTCCTTCCGGTCCCGCGAGGAGATCACCGAGCTGGGGCGGCAGGCCCGCGAGGAGCCGAGGGCCCGCGCCGCCCAGCGGGCGCTGGCGCACGACGTCACCGTCCTGGTCCACGGCGAGGACGCCGCTCGCGCCGCCGAGGAGGCGGCGGCAGCGCTCTTCGGCGGGGGTGACCTGGCCGAGGTGGACGCGGCGACCCTGGCGGCCGCCCTGGCGGAGCTGCCCACGGCCGAGCCGGCCTCCCGGGAGGTGCCGCTGGCCCAGCTGTTCGCCGAGACGGGTCTGGTGGCCAGCCGCTCGGCGGCGCGCCGGACGATCGCCGAGGGCGGCGCGTACGTCAACAACGTCAAGGTCGCCGAGGCGGACGCCACCCTGGCGGACGTGCAGCTGCTGCACGGGCGCTGGGCCGTGCTGCGCCGTGGCCGCAAGGCCCTCGCCGCGGCGTCGATCCCGTTGCCGCAGTAGGGGATCGGTCCGGGGGGTGCCGCGGATTTGCTCCGCGGCCCCCCGGGCGTCTACTGTTCTTCATGTCGCCGCGAGCGGGGGCAGCACGGAGGGCCGGGAGGCCTGACGAGCGGCCCGCAGCGAGAGGCGGCGCCGGACAGCCTCAGACATGGTCTTCTACGGCCGCTGAAGAGGTTATGATGGGGAAGTTGTCCCTGTGGAGGTCCACTCGATGAGTGGTCGTCCCAGGCGTGACGTCCGGTTCTTGAGAACTCAACAGTGTGCCAAGTGTTGATGCCAATGTTGTAACCCCCGTGGTCATCGGCGTGCTTTGTGTGCGTGTGGTGGTCGTGGGTTTTCCTTTGGTGTTGTCCCCTTCCCTC